>JAHJIQ010000018.1 GCA_018823285.1 Pseudomonadota bacterium | reverse complement strand
CTCCGTCTTCATCACTCAAAAAACAGAGCCCGTCCCGAGGACCGGAAAAACTTCTTTTCTAACCAAACTCGCAGCCGCTGTCAACCGCTTTCCGCTGCCCGTTCGGAGCGACCAATATAGAGCCTTTCAGTTTTTTGTCAACAGATAGTTTTGAACTATTTTTAAAAAAACCCTGAAAACGCATAAGTATTAGAAATTAAAAGGATTATTATTCATTGCATTCAGGTGGTCACCGTGCCATAAATTATATAGCTGTTTATACATTAATATATGGAGGTCATTGCGATGCATGAAGCTTTGTTCTACCAGACACCTGATGAAAACAGCCGAACCGTCCGCTGCAGACTCTGCGCCCATAACTGCCTGATTAAAGAAGGTCGCCGTGGTATCTGTAACGTCAGGGGAAACGAGAACGGAGTGCTGTACAGCCTGGTCTACGGCAGGCTGGTGAGCGAAAACATCGACCCCATTGAAAAAAAGCCGCTCTTCCATCTTCTGCCCGGCTCACTCTCCTATTCAATAGCAACCGTCGGTTGCAACTTCCGCTGCCAGCATTGCCAGAATTATGAGATCTCCCAATTTACGAAGATCCACGGGGGCGATGTTGCCGGAAGAGCAAGAACCCCGGAAGAAGTTGTTACGCAAGCGAGGGCGACCGGTTGTGCAAGCATCAGCTACACCTACGTGGAGCCAACGATTTTTTACGAATTCGCCTTTGACACCGCCATGCTTGCCCACGAGCAGGGGTTAAAGAATATCTTTGTCAGCAACGGTTACACCGGACCTGAGGCGACAAAACAACTCGCCCCCTACCTGGATGCCAACAATATCGATCTGAAGGCATTCAGCGACAAGTTTTACAAAGAAGTCTGCGGAGCAAGACTTCAGCCGGTCCTCGATACGATCGTATTAATGAAAGAACTCGGCGTCTGGGTGGAGATCACCACCCTTTTGATCCCGGGGTGGAATGACTCAGACGAAGAGCTACAGCAGATTGCAGGGTTTATCAAATCAGTCAGCCCTGATATACCATGGCATGTGACCCGCTTTCATCCCACTTTCAAGATGACGGACCGACCGGCAACCCCGGTTGAGACAGTCCGGAAGGCAAGAGATATCGGCCTGGCGGAAGGGCTAAGACATGTATACGTCGGCAATATTCCAGGAGAGAGTGGAGAGAACACAAATTGCACCAGTTGCGGGAAAACCCTGATCACGAGACACGGGTTCAATACAAATGCAGGCGGAATGCATGAGAATTCCTGTGCTTCATGCGGCACACTTCTTCCAGGAATTTTCAGCTGACAGAAATCCACAAGACAATGAAAGCCCCCAGCCGAGAGCGTGATCGGATGGGGGCTTCAAATTATAAGGAACTTCAGACCCGCTATTTTTTCTGCACCTTCTGCAGAATCTTGACCAGACTTATCCTCAGACGGTTGATGGCATTTGCCAATTGGCCGATCTCGTCATTTGCATTGTGAGAAATCGAATCGCCAAGGTTCTTGCCGAGACTTATCTCCTCGGTTCTGGCACTGAGCGTCAAGATCGGAGTAACGACCGACCTGGTAATGAAAAGCCACATCAGAATAATCATCACCACCATTATTCCCACACCGATTATCACCAGGATTCCGGTGGTTCTTACCGCCTGCTCCATCGCTTTGGAAATTGAAACGTATACGATGAAGGTCGCGACCGTATCATCCAGTTTCCAGTTATACCCATTCACACTTCCATAGGCGTCCACCTGGTCTTTGGGGGCATCGGCAGGGTTTCCATGGCATTTCAAACACCCTTTCGCAGTGACTTTGATCGGGGTTGCAATATAGAAATACTCCTCTCCACCCTTTTGCATGGTCCCTTCAAGTCTTTTCTTTGAGCCATCATTCCTGAACTGACTGATGATGTCCAGCTCATCAGCATCGGCCTTGTTTGCCGGAAAGAGCGGATCAACTGTGGCCTGCTTGAAAGAATAGCCGGGCAGGGATTTTTTAAACCGATCCCAGGTCGCCCTGGTCACGACAAACCCGGACATCAGGGTCGGATAAAACCGGTCATGCTCAACGATCTCCATCGCCAGCGACCTCTGTTCTTCCCGGAAAAAATCCCGCTGCGCCATGATATAGTTAAAGATAATGTCTCCCTTTTCCCGCGCCTCTTCAAGTGCATGCGAGGTGCTGAACCTGTAACTGGCGCCACCTATTGCGAGCACCGCGAGGACCAACAGAAACAGCACACGAACAATAAGCTTTCCTTTAATTCCCATATTCCCTCTCCCCTGAGATTAACGATTCACTTCACAATTCATTGCCCACTGCGGACTTTTATCAACCGGCTGAACTTACTACAGGTAGATCATTCTGCAAGTTCTGATTTACAGCTATTCTGCAATTTCATTTCTTAATCATTTTCTTAATTTTTTATCTTTCACAAAAGATCAGTTGGTTAGGATAACCAGGAGAAAAATCGTCTCGAATAAAAGAGTTTTCGTTCTCATTCCATACGAATTACCCAGAGACGGAAAAACGGTTGGAGGATTAGCGATCTTGGGAAAGGGGAGATACAAGAGAACAACAAGGAATGCGAAGAGCAGGAACAGTCCCTCCTGGCAACAAGCCCATCCAGATTTCCGGGTATTGAAATTCCCTGCGGCAGATAGGGATCCGCTTGAGATTTCGATTCTCCGAGCGCTTTTACTGGCCGAATGCAAGTCACCCCCGCACGAAAAACCCACTTCCTCAAATTCGCTCACTTACTCCACAGTAAAGTCATGGGGAATACTCTTCGCTGGACACTCAGCGATCAGGTCCATTCGCGAGAGGCGATCTTTCCCCGCCCAGATCCGGCTCACCGCAATGTTCAAGAATCCACCGGCGGGTCAGATCTCTTAATTGGACAGCCCGGCCCCAAAGGTCGCCATCACCTTCAGGCATCAGAGGTTCCCCGATCGTCACCCTCACCACCCCTCTTCTCGGCAACCAGGAACGGGCCCTGAGAATAGATCTGGTCCCCCGTATAGCAATCGGCACCACCGGCGTACCACTTGTCGTCGCTGTTTCAAAAGCACCCATTCGGAAAGGAAGAAGCCCCGGCATTCGGGAAAACGTTCCCTCGGCGAAGAAGTATAGCGATCGGCCACCTTCTATCCGGTCAATTAGCCTGTGGGCATCGGCCACGCCCTTCTCCCGGTCGAACCGTTCCACAAAAACCACTCCGAGACGTTGCAGGGCAAAGCGCAGAAAGAGACTTTCTTTCAATTCCGCTTTTGCCAAGAAACTGATCTTTAAAGGCAGAGCGGCCCCAACAATTATCGCATCAAGATAACTCGCGTGATTCGATACAAAAAGAAACGGTCCGGAACCAGATTGCAAATACTCGCCGCCATTTACCACGACCCTGATTCCGACAATTTTTGCAACAACCCGGGAAACAAGGCGGGTAAAACCGGCACGCCAGGCCTCCATCGGCAGAACCATCAGAACTGTCCAGGTCAGGGATGCGAAAACAACAAAAATCAACCAGCAGTAGCAGGCATAAAAAAACTCCCCGGCGGTTCTTGAAAAGTCCGCCACTTTCCTGCCTATCCCCCTGCTGTAAAAGCGAACCATCTGCAGCCAGATCGGGTTTCCTGCTTTGCCGATCATTCCCATTTCATACAACTCCCTGCTTGCCGCCCTCCTCACCTTGCCGCTTGAAGTCTTCAATACCGTATTGGGTGGGGCGAAGACAATATCATCAGGGGGAATTCCGACCAGATCGCTTACCGCAGCATTAATTCCGGTTCTCAGTCCTGCCAGTTTTTCCGGATTTCTCACTCTCGTCTCGGCAAGAACGATCAGGCGTTCTGTCGCGTCTTCCTTGTCAGCCGAGCCGAAAACCGCCACATTTCCTGCCCGGATCCCATCAATACCCCCCACCGCTTCTTCCAGCTCCACCGGATAGATATTCCGCCCACCACGGATAATGATATCCTTGCTCCGGCCTGTCACATAGAGTTCGCCCGCAGCGATATACCCTTTGTCGCCGGAATCAAGCCATTGGTCCTGAAAAAGTCTGGCGGACGCCTCAGGATTCCGGAAATAGCCGCTGGTTGTTGAAGGTCCGGTAAACTGGATACTCCCGACTCTTCGTTCGGGCAGCTCCCTGCCCTTTTGGTCGGCGACCCGGATCTGGTGGCCCGGCAACGGAAGCCCGCAACTGACCACTTCAAGAGTATCATCCCCCTCCTGTTCACCGGCAACGGCAAGCCCCTTCTCCATCAGGTCTTTCCGACTGATACGATCGATCACCACACCTCGCTCCAGCGGCGGAAACGCAAGCCCCACCGAGCTCTCGGCAAGTCCATAGACCGGCATCATGGATTCCGCCCGAAATCCGCAGCCTGCAAAGCGCTTGACAAACCGGTTGATAATCGTGGGGCTCACCGCCTCGGCACCGTTAAACGCGCAGCGCCAACTGGAAAGGTCGATATCTTTCAGATCTTTCTCTTCTATCCTTCTCTGGCACAACTCATAGGCGAAATTGGGAGCGGCAGAAAGTGTCCCGCCATAGCGATTGATCGCCCTGAACCAGCGGACGGGACGGCTTATAAAGGAAAGGGGGGACATGATGACCAACCGGCACCCAAAGTACAGGCTGCCGAGCCAGGCACCGATCAGCCCCATATCATGATAGAGAGGGAGCCAGCTCACAAACACATCATTCCCACTCACTCCGACAACACTCCCCATGACCCGGATGTTTGCCAGCAGGTTGGCGTGACTTAAAATCACCCCTTTGGGCATTCCGGTGCTTCCGGATGTGTACTGCAGAAAAGCCGTATCACCGGAGGCGACAACTGGTTCAACAACCTCACTTCCGCCAAGGTCGGCAAGTTCGTTCACGGTCAGAAATGTCTTCAGGGTCCCCACCCCATGCTGCATCAGCTGGGCAAACTGCCGCGCCTCGGGCATCACAATCATAATGCGAGCCCCGCAGTTCGCAGCAATCGCCGAATGCCGGAGCAGATGTTCTTCAATCTGCTTGGCTCGCCCGGGAGGATAAACAGGTGCGGGGATGCCACCCGCGAGCAGGATCCCGAAGAAGCTGCAGAAATACTCCTGACCGGTGGGAAGCATGATCAATACCGACTCCCCGAACTCCAGCCCGGCCTGCTGCAGACCCGCAGCAACCTTCAGGGCGCCACGATACAATTCACCGTAGGTGAGCACTTCGCCATCATCACGGTCACTGTAAAAGCGGATGTGCGGTCGGTCGGGATGATGCGCCACATGCCAGCGAAGGACGCTATTCAGTGTATCAGCATGGACCGGGGCGTCGATTTTACCAACCGGCTCAGAAATGGAGGGCATCTCCCGTGCGACAGGGGTTTCTACTCCACCGGCACTGGTAACGCCCCGCAGCAGATCGCGCGGCGTTTCTGCGGTGAAGAGAATCTTTTCGGAAAGGGTTACAGCGAAAGTTTTTTCAAGTCTGGCAAAAAGCTCGACCCGGCTTAAACTGTCCAGCCCGAGATCACGATCAAGGGAACTGTCCAGAGTCACTGCAAGATCATTCCCATATCCGGCATGCACCTCTCTGGTCAATTTTGCAACAACCGCAAGCAACTCTGCCCGATCAGCGGCCGTGGAGTTCTTTATATTCTCTTCTCTTGGACTGATACCCTTCTCCTCAGGACAGCAGTGTCACCGTTGTCTGGTATTAACTGAAGTAGCACTTTTTACATCCACCATTAACATGGAAAGCAACTCCACCATTTCACTCATTATTTTTCATTTATAATTTTTCCCTTCTTTCACTCCGGCCAGCAACCACCCTCCGACAACAAAAAACACGATCACTACTGAGAACCCGACCCGTTGCGACCCGGAAAAACTGGTCAGAAGCCCCAGAAAAAGAGGCCCCAGAAATGAGGTGAACTTGCCGGAAAAGGCATAAAACCCGAAGAACCTGCTTTTCTGGTCTGGAGGGACGATCCTTGCCATAAGAGACCGGCTGGCAGACTGGTTCGGGCCGGCAAAAACACCCACCAGTATCCCGGCAAGCCAGAACAGTGATTTTTCCGTGGCAAATACTGCAGTTAAAGCCGCCACGGTCAGCCCGACGAGGCTTATCTGCACCGTGTTTCTGCTGCCGAGTCGATCGTCGACAAAACCGAAGACCAGGGCCCCTAAACCTGCCGCCACATTCAGCACGATTCCGAAAACCATGATCTCCTGAAAGGTAAAAGCGAAAGTCCCGGCAGCATAAATCCCGCCAAAGGCAAAAATCGTGATCAGCCCGTCATTATACAACAGTCGGGCCACTAGAAAACGAAACACATCCCGCAATCTGCCCACATCCCGCATGGTGGCCCAAAGGTCCCTGCATGTGTCAGCAAAAGAGATAACGACACCACTCTTTGCTCTTGTCTCACCCTCCCGGACAAAGAGAAAAAACGGGATACTGAAAACCGCAAACCACAGGGCCACCAGGATATTTGTCGCCCGGATATTCTGGCCGAGTTCACGACTGAGACCAAACCAAGGAGTCTCGGGATTGACCATGGTAGCCATGGCAATGAACATGGCCGCGAGACCGCCCAGATAACCGAGCGCCCAGCCGATCCCGGAAACACTCCCTATTTTGTCCGGCGGGGCCACCTCGGGCAGGAATGCATTATAGAACACGCACCCCGTTTCAAAAGCCACATTGCCGAGCACAAACCAGAACAGCGCCTGATAGACCTGACCGGGCAGAGGGTGGTAAAGCATTACTGAACAGAAGACCGCGACCGCAGTGCTGGTGAGGAGAAAAGTCTTGCGGCGCTGCCCGGCATCAGCCAGGGCGCCGAGAAACGGGGTTGTCAAAGCGATGACGAGCGATGAAACCGTAATTGCTCTCGACCAGAGCACCGTCCCTGAAATTACATCCGGAGCAATCGCTTTGGTAAAATAGGTTGCGTAAACAAAGGTCACCACAAGAGTAGTGAAAGCCGAATTCGCAAAGTCATACATGGCCCACCCGAAAAGGGCCTTTTTATCTGCCACCGGTTCCTCCTCGACGAATAAGATCAACACCCAGGAAATGCAGACCCGTATAGTATCACAGGGGCTGCCACCCGACACTTGAATTATTTCCACCCGGGCCAATCATGGTTTCACGAAATTTCCCTGCTTGAAGCTCCCCGCATCCGATAGCGAGCAGCGTAAGACTTCGTGCCGCAGGGAATGTTTTGCGCTACAGGTGTTCAGGAGTCTTAAAACACCGAGACTCCACAAACAATATAGAATCCATTCAACAGGTCGGACTTTTGTCCGAGGAGAGAATAATTTATCCGGATGTTCCGGCAACAAGTTTTCAGAGCCGCCCTTTGTCATAAGCGGTCACCAAGCCTTTCCATGTACAAACAGCGGTCTTTCCGCAACTCAAGCCCCCTGTCCGGGACCAATTCAGCCCGGAATAATCATTGACGAAAACAGCAATATCAGGTTTAATTACGCGATTTTTTTCCCGGCTTATTAAACCGCGCGCAGCAAAGGGCCTAACCTATTGTTTTACGGAATATATCGACTGCTGACCAGACTGTTCTGCTGGTCTGCTTTTCCTCTCTTTATTGCCTATTCACTGGCGACAGGAAGACACCGGAAGAGCCTGAAGCAGCGACTGGGTTTTTACGAAAGAACTCTCATTCCCGCCAACAGGTCGACAGTCATCTGGATCCATGCAGCTTCGGTCGGTGAAGTAAAAGCGGCAAAGATTCTTATCGAGGGTTTAACGCGGGCCTGTTCCGGAATACACATTGTTCTGACCACGGTCACCGAACAGGGTCTCGAGGTTGCCCGGAAAGAACTCGGCAACGCGGCTCTCTGTCTTTATGCCCCGCTTGATTTTCCGGGATCTGTTGCCAGGGCGGCACGCTTTATCAGTCCGGCCGTCTATATCTGTCTGGAAACCGAGTTGTGGCCTAATCTGCTCAAAGAACTGCACGGCCTGAGCGTCAGAATGTTCCTTCTGAATGCAAGAATCAGTGCCCGCTCCTGCCGCCGCTATCTCGTTTTTAAAAAACTCGCCGGTGAGTTGCTGGCCGGTTTTTCCGCCATTGCCGCCATATCCGGCAAAGACGGTGATCGCCTGGTAAAACTTGGCGCCGATGAAAACACGCTGTTCGTCTCCGGCAATGTGAAATATGATCTACCGGAACCCGAGGCCCCTGAAACAACTGCGGCTCATTACCGTAAAGTTCTGGGGCTGACCGAAGAAAACACAGTGATCGTCGGGGGCAGCACCCATACCGGTGAAGAAGCAATCATGGTCAAAGCCTTCCGGGAACTTCGGCAGACATTGAGCCATCCGGTCCTGATTCTCGCTCCCCGGCATCTGTCCCGGCTGGGTGATTTATGCAGGGAGTTGTCGGCTCTTGGCGCTGCACACGAACTGCAGAGCAGCATCAAAGCCGGCAACCGGAAAAACGACATCATTATTGTGGACACGATGGGCAGTCTTGCGGAAATCTATTCAGTTGCCGACTACATTTTCTGTGGCGGCAGCCTGGTGGAGCGTGGGGGGCACAACCTGATCGAGGCCGCCCGATGGGGGATCCCGGTATTTTACGGTCCGTCGATGAAAGATTTCCATGATGCCAAACTCATTCTCGAAGAAAACGGCGGCGGCTTCATGGTAGAATCGGGTGCGGATTTTGTAGAGAAGATCAAAAATCTTGCAGAAGATCATGACCGGTATCGCCATGTTTCCTCCGGCGCCCGGAAAACCGCTTTGCTGCAGCATGGTGCGGCAGAGAAACAACTTGCTCCAGTAATAAAAGCGCTCCGGGAAATGACAGCTTAAAGAAATTCCGGATAGACTCATCAGAAATCAACAAACACAGGAAAACCTATGAAAGCATTGATCGCCCTGGAAGATGGCAGGGTTTTCGAAGGAAGCTCCTTCACCGGCCCCGGTGAAGTGGCCGGGGAAATCGTCTTCAACACCGGCATGTCAGGGTATCAGGAGGTTCTCACCGATCCTTCCTACAAAGGACAGGTTGTGACCATGACCTACCCGCTGATCGGCAATTACGGTGTCAACCCTGAAGACATGGAATCTCTAGGGATTCACCCGGGCGCCTTTATCGTCAAGGAATACAACGCCATCCCCAGCAATTTTCGCTCCACCGGCACCATGGCTGACTTCCTGAAAGAGTACGGTGTCCTTGGCGTAGAAGGGGTCGACACCCGTGCCCTGACCCGTCACATCCGGGTCAAGGGGGCGATGAAGGGCATCATCTCGACCCTGGACCTTGATCCTGATTCGCTCATCAGAAAGGCCAAAGAGTCCGCAGGACTTGTCGGGCGCGACATGGTCAGGGAAGTAACCTGTAAAAAACCATACGGCTGGAAAGATGACCAACCCGTCGACGGGACCAATTTTTCCACCTGCGGCAGCGGGAAGTATAAAGTTATCGTCATCGATTATGGCCTCAAGTTCAATCAGGCAAGGCTCCTCGCGGAACGAGGCTGTCAGGTTCAGGTGGTTCCAGCCACGACCTCGGCTGACGAAATCCTCAACTTGAACCCGGACGGAATCTTCCTGTCCAACGGCCCCGGTGACCCGGCGGCGGTTCCGGGTGTTGTCGAAACAGTCAGGGCCCTCCTTGGCAAAAAACCGGTATTCGGGATCTGCCTTGGCCATCAGATCCTCGGCCAGGCATTCGGCGGCAAAACATATAAACTGAAGTTCGGTCATCGCGGTGTCAACCAGCCGGTAAAAGACCTGCTCACCGGCAAGATCGAGATCACCTCACAGAACCACGGATTCTGCGTTGATCTTGAGTCCCTGGACCCCGACAAGGTGGAACTGACCCATGTCAACTTGAACGACGGCAGCCTTGAAGGGATGCGACACAAGGAGTTCAGGGCGTTCTCGGTCCAGTATCACCCGGAAAACGCTCCCGGACCAAGGGATTCCGTGTACCTGTTCGACCGCTTTATCGACATGATGAAAAACGCCTAGTTTTAAGTTCCAGGTTTTAAACGGCATTCCGGACGCAACTCCTGGACCCGCTCATCTTCCTGAAAAACGAAACTTAAGACTCAATACTTAAAACTTAAAACGATATAAAGACCATGCCAAAACGAACTGACATCAAGAAGATCCTGATCATCGGCTCCGGCCCCATCATCATCAGCCAGGCCTGTGAATTTGACTATTCAGGCACCCAGGCGGTCAAGGCGCTGAAAGAGGAAGGGTACGAAGTCCTCCTGATCAACTCAAACCCCGCCACCATCATGACCGATCCGGAGATCGCCGACCGGACCTTCATCGAGCCGATCACCCCGGAGATGGTTGCCAAGATCATCGAACAGGAAAGGCCTGACGCCCTGCTGCCTACCCTCGGCGGCCAGACTGCCCTCAACACGGCCATAAAAGTGGCCAAAATGGGGGTGCTTGAGAAATACAATGTTGAAATGCTTGCCGCCAATGTGGAGGTTATTCACAAGGCGGAAAGCCGGGAACCATTCAGGGCCGCCATGAAAAAGATCGGCCTCAAGGTTCCCGAAAGCGCCATTGTCCACACACTGGAAGAAGCGAGAGCCGCGATCGACCAGATAGGGTTTCCGATCATTGTCCGGCCAAGCTTCACCTTGGGCGGCACCGGCGGAGGAGTTGCATACAACAGGCAGGAGCTGGAAGAGATCTGTGCGACCGGCCTGGACCTCTCCATGAACAATGAAGTCATGCTGGAAACAAGTCTTCTCGGCTGGAAAGAGTATGAGCTTGAGGTCATGCGGGACCGGAATGACAATGTGGTCATCATCTGTTCCATCGAGAATTTCGACGCCATGGGGGTCCATACCGGCGATTCCATCACCGTCGCCCCGGCCCAGACCCTGACCGACCGTGAATATCAGGAGATGCGTGATGCCGCCATTGCCATTATCCGGGAAATCGGCGTCGAGACCGGTGGCTCCAATGTTCAGTTTGCGGTAAACCCGGTCAACGGCGAGCTGATGGTCATTGAAATGAATCCCCGGGTCTCACGCAGTTCGGCGCTTGCCTCCAAAGCAACCGGATTCCCGATCGCCAAAATTGCCGCCAAACTTGCCGTCGGCTATACCCTCGATGAAATACAGAATGATATCACCAGAGAGACCTACGCTTCGTTTGAGCCGTCTATCGATTACTGTGTGGTCAAGATTCCCCGCTGGACCTTTGAAAAGTTCCCCGAAGCCAAAGATATCCTGACCACCGCCATGAAATCCGTCGGCGAAACAATGGCCATCGGCCGGACCTTCAAGGAAGCTTTCCAGAAAGGACTCCGCTCGCTGGAAATCGGCATCACCGGCTTCGGCGGTGATCCGAAGTTCAACCTTGAGAACCTTGAGCAAACGGATCTTGAGAACGCCTTAAGAAGCCCGAGTTCCCAGAGAATTTTTCAGCTGTATGAGGGTTTACGCAGGGGCATGACCGCTGAAGAAATCTACAGCATCACTGCCATCGATCCCTGGTTCCTGAACAACCTCAAGCAGATTGTTGCCCTGGAAGCGGAAATCAAGGAAAAAGGTTTCAGAGGTCTTGAAAAAGATTTTCTCTATCGCGCGAAACAGTACGGATTTTCCGACCGCCAGCTTGCCCATCTCACCGGCACTTCCGAAAAAGACATCAGGGAGCAGCGGAAAAAAGAAGACGTGAGAGTGGTCTATAAACTTGTGGACACCTGTGCCGCAGAATTTGAAGCGTACACCCCCTATTACTACTCGACTTACGAGACCGAGGATGAGTCAAGGCCGAGCGACCGGCAGAAAGTCATGATTCTCGGCGGAGGCCCCAACCGGATCGGCCAGGGCATCGAGTTTGATTACTGCTGTGTCCACGCCGCATTTGCCCTTGAGGAACTGGGGATTGAGTCGATCATGGTCAATTCAAATCCGGAAACGGTGAGCACTGACTATGACACTTCCGACAAATTGTATTTTGAACCGCTGACCCGGGAAGACGTTTTAAATATCATCGAAAACGAAAAACCGGACGGAGTCATCGTTCAGTTCGGAGGTCAAACCCCTCTGAACCTGGCGGTGCCCCTTGCCGAGGCCGGAGTGCCGATTCTGGGCACGACCCCCGACTCCATCGACCGCGCCGAAGACCGGAAAAGATTCCAGCAGTTTCTCCAGAAGCTGAATCTTGTCCAACCCGCCAACGGGACCGCCCGGACCTTCGAAGAGGCCCTGAAGATTGCCGAGGAGATCACCTTCCCCGTAGTGGTCCGTCCGTCCTATGTTCTGGGCGGCAGGGCGATGCGAATTGTCTACAACGAAAACGATCTCAAGAATTACATGATCACGGCGATCAATATCTCCCCCGAGCATCCGATCCTGATCGATAAATTCCTCAAGGATGCCGTTGAGATCGATGTGGATGCGATCTGCGACGGAGAAACAACGGTTGTCGGCGGGATCATGGAGCATATCGAGGAGGCGGGCATTCACTCCGGAGATTCAGCCTGTGTTCTTCCTCCCCATACCCTGTCTCAGGACCTTATCGAGCGGATCAAGGCGGCAACAAGAGCAATGGCCCTGGAACTCCAGGTCATTGGTCTGATGAATATCCAGTTCGCCGTCAAGGATGACGTGCTTTATGTCCTTGAGGTGAACCCGCGGGCATCCCGAACGATCCCCTTTGTCAGCAAGGCGACCGGGGTCCCTCTGGCCAAGCTTGCGACCAAGGTGATGATGGGGAAAAAACTTGCCGAACTCGGCCTGACCACCGAGGTCCAGGTCTCTCACCATGCGGTCAAGGAAGCGGTCTTCCCCTTTGACCGCTTTGACAATGTCGATACCCTGCTCGGCCCCGAGATGAAATCCACCGGTGAGGTGATGGGGCTTGATGATTCGGTGGGCATCGCCTTCGCCAAATCACAGCTCGCCGCAGGGCAGAAGATCCCGCAATCCGGGAATGTATTCTTCAGCATGCGCGGCCGGGACAAAGAGATGATCCTGCCGGTGGCGGCAAAGCTCGCCGGACTTGGATTTTCGATTCTGGCCACCAGCGGCACCGCAAAATATCTCTCTGACAACGGCGTGGAATGCACCAGAGTCAACAAGATCTCCGAAGGCCGTCCGCACATCCATGACAAGATCCAGAATAAAGAGATCAGCTGGATCGTCAACACCTCCATGGGGACACGAACCACTGAGGATTCCTACATCATCAGAAGGGCCGCGCTGGATTTCCATCTGCCTTACACGACCACTGTAGCCGGAGCCATCGCGATGGCCAACGCCATTGAAGCAGCGAGTGAAACCGATCTCAAGGTCAAAGCGGTGCAGGATTATTTCTAGGCGTTAAATTGGAAGACTTTTTTGATCTTGCTGGACTTTAATTCCCACAAGACTTAATAATGTATATTCGTTTTTTTGACACTGGCCCCTAACCGTAAATGAAATAGCCAAGAGGTTTGCCTTGAATACTTTTTACAAAAACCTGTCAATGTGGCTGGTCATCGGCCTGACCATGATTCTGCTGTTCAATCTCTTCAATCAGCAGCAGCCGACATCCAGGGAAGTGAGCTACAGTGACTTCATAACCAGTGTTGAATCGGGCGGTGTCTCCGATGTCTCCATCGAAAACGACAGCATTATGGGCACAAACCGGGGCGGTGAGAAATTCAAGACCATCATCCCGGCTGCCGACTCCGAGCTTATTCCGACCCTCAGAAAGAACGGGGTAAACATCAAGGTGAAGGCCCAGGAAGAAACCCCCTGGTACCTGACCCTGCTGATCTCCTGGTTCCCGATGCTTCTCCTGATCGGGGTCTGGATATTCTTCATGCGCCAGATGCAGGTGGGTGGGGGCAAAGCCATGTCCTTCGGGAAAAGCAAGGCCCGGTTGATGAACAAGGAAGAAAGCAAGATCACCTTTGCCGATGTGGCTGGCATTGACGAAGCAAAAGAAGAGCTTTCGGAAATCATCGAATTTCTGAAGGAGCCGAAAAAGTTCACCCGTCTGGGTGGCCGCATCCCCAAAGGCGTTCTCCTGATGGGATCTCCAGGCACCGGCAAAACCCTCTTGGCCAAAGCCATTGCCGGTGAAGCGGAAGTGCCTTTCTTCACGATCAGCGGCTCTGATTTTGTCGAGATGTTTGTCGGCGTCGGCGCCTCCCGGGTTCGGGACCTCTTTACCCAGGGAAAGAAGAATGCCCCCTGCATCATTTTTATCGATGAGATCGATGCAGTCGGTCGCCATCGCGGCGCCGGCCTCGGCGGTGGCCACGACGAGCGCGAGCAGACCCTGAACCAGCTCCTGGTCGAGATGGACGGCTTTGAGGCGAACGATGGAGTAATCATTGTTGCCGCGACCAACCGCCCTGATGTTCTCGACCCCGCCCTGCTCCGCCCAGGCCGTTTTGATCGCCAGGTCGTGGTGCCAAGTCCCGATGTCAAGGGCCGCGAGATGATTCTGGCGGTCCACGGCCGCAAGGTCCCGCTGGCCGAAGATGTGGAATGGCCGGTGATCGCCCGTGGCACTCCCGGTTTTTCCGGTGCCGACCTGGAAAACATGGTCAACGAGGCTGCTCTGCTGGCGGCCCGGGAAGGCGCAGACAAAGTAACTATGCTCCACCTGGAAATGGCTAAAGACAAGGTGATGATGGGTACCGAGCGACGCAGCATGATCATTACCGAAGATGAAAAAGAGACCACCGCCTACCATGAAGCAGGGCACACCCTGGTGGCCCTGCTGCTGCCGGGAACCGATCCGGTGCACAAGGTTTCCATCATCCCCCGCGGACGCGCTTTAGGACTCACCCAGTATCTGCCCACGGAGGAGAAGCACACCCAATCGAAAGCATATCTGGAAAATTTTCTGAGCTGCCTGCTTGGCGGACGGCTGGCGGAAGAACTGATCTTCAACGAGATCACCACCGGCGCCGGCAATGACCTGGAGCGGGCAACCAGCCTCGCCCGGAAAATGGTCTGTGAATTCGGCATGAGCAGCGAGATGGGCCCGCTGACCTTCGGCAAGAAAGAAGAGCAGATTTTCCTCGGCCGGGAGATCGCCCAGCATCGGGACTACAGCGAACACACCGCCATCAAGATCGACGACGAGGTCAGAAAAATCGTCCTTGCCGCAAACGACAAAGCAAAGCAACTGATGACCGAAAACGTCGAGACCCTCAAGGCACTGGCCGTGGCCCTCCTTGAGAAGGAAACCATTGGCCGGAGCGACATCAACGAAATTCTGAAATCGACCAATTGCGTGATCCCGGAAATCAACCAGAAGAGGCTTGACAGCCCGCAGTAACCGAGGCTTCCTCCGGAGACAGGCAGGACAAGCTTTTCCAGAACAATGAAGAATTCCGATCTTAACGGTCCTGCCGCCGAAAACCGAGTCCGGGTGATGGGCATTCTAAATGTCACCCCGGACTCTTTCTCCGATGGCGGGCGGTTCACCTCAAAAGCTGCTGTCCTGCATCAGGTTGAAAAGATGATCGATGATGGCGCAGACATCATCGATATCGGCGGAGAATCAAGCCGTCCGTTCGCTGAGCCTGTATCTCCAGCCGAAGAAGCGGCCAGAGTCATCCCGGTCATCACGGCCATCCGCAAAGAGTTTTCCATCCCGATCTCCATCGATACCACCAAGGCAGTCATCGCCCGACAGGCGCTGGATCATGGCGCAAACATAATCAATGATATCAGTGCACTACGCTTCGACCCGGCGATGGCCGAACTTGCCGGGGAAAGAGCGTGCCCGGTGGTCCTCATGCACATGCAGGGCACACCCGGAAACATGCAGAACGCGCCGCAATACAGTGATGTAATCGCCGAAATCAGCGCCTTTCTCAAGGAAAGAATCGCTTTTGCCGAGGGCCGGGGAATCAGCCGGGACAAGATTATCATCGACCCGGGCATCGGTTTCGGCAAAACCCTGGCGCACAATCTTGCCATCCTCAGTCATCTTGATCAATTTCAGGCCCTCGGCTGCCGGATCCTGCTCGGACACTCACGCAAGGCCTTCATCGGGACCATTCTGAATCGGGAAGTCACCGACCGTGACACCGGCACCGCGATCCTCACGGCCCTCTGCGCTGCAAAGGGAGTGGATATCGTCCGGGTCCATGACGTGGACAAAACCGTGCAGGCATTAACTCTTGCCAAAACCCTGAGTCTCTCCGCAAACTGATTTCTCGGTCCCCGGTTTTTCCCAGCAAATTCTTTTTATCTCCCGCTATCCCGTGATACAATCAGGTAATCGATTTTCCGCGCCGGAGAAAATTTCTGCAGGACCACATTTTGGAACAGCGAATTAAAAGATACCAGCAATACAACCGGGAGAGGATGATCAAGGCCATCGCCTTCAATGAATCCAAGGCGGCCTTTCTGTTCAAGATCATTCCTTTCCTGCTGCACGCGAATTATCCTGATCTGCCGGGATTTGTCGACAATGAACAGTGTTGTTTCGGCATATGTCGGTTGAACCCTGAAAAACTTGTCAGCCAGGATCTCTTCAGCAAATACTTTCCTACCTCATCCGCCCTCTATCATCACACTCCCGATCCCTTTGCCGCAAAACCCGTGATTCATTCCGTAAAGACGATCGGCTCCATCGGAACCATCGCCCAGACTGAGAAATCAGACTGCGACTACTGGCTCAGCATCCGACAAAAGGATTTGACTGAAAAGGAGCTGGAGCTGCTTGGCCTGAAGTGCACCCTTATTGAGGAGTGGGCAGACACCAGGGGTATTGAAGTGCATTTTTTTCTGATGGATATCGAGCAAACCCGGGAAAATCGTTTCGACACCATGGCAGACAAGGAATCCGCCGGGACAGCGCTCAAGACCTTGCTGAAGGATGAGCTGTTCAGAACCCATATCCTGGTCGCCGGCAAAATGCTTCTCTGGTGGCTTATCCCTCCGGGCCTGACCGAGGAAGGATATCACCAATATGTGGCAAAACTGGCTGCCGACCGGACTATAAAAAATGAAAATTTCATTGACCTCGGCTACATGGCCGATATTCCGAAACCGGAAATCTTCGGTGCCTGTCTCTGGCAGATGAACAAAGCCCTCAACAGCCCCTTCAAATCTGTGATCAAATTCGCCTATCTGGAGATGCTGATGAGCGAAAAACATCAACACCTCCCCCTGTTTTCCGACCGGATAAAAAGCTATGTCACTTTTCCCGAACACCAGCCCGATCAAAAAGAAAAGATCAGGATCGCGGATATTGACCCCTATCTTCTTCTCGCCAGAGATATCGCCTCCTTCTATCAGCTGGACAAGAGCGGTGAGAAGAGTGCCTCGCTGATCAAGGAATGCCTCTTCATGAAGACCCTCGAAGGAATGGCTTCCCAGAAAAAAAAAGGGGGCGAGGACAACAGGATCCGACAGACCATGATCCTGATGAAAAACTGGCAGCTCCTGCCCGCCAGATTCGAACACTTCTCCAAATTGATTCAATGGGATTACCGGGAGCTTGTTGACTTCGGGAGCAAGGTCCATGACTATCTGATCGAAACATACAAAAGGCTTCGGGAAATCTTCTGGACGATGGACAAAGAACTCACGATTTCCGAAAGGGACATCTCCACTCTGGGCAGAAAGCTGTTCACCTTTTATGAAAAGAAAGAGAACAAGATCGAATACATCCGGAGCATCTCCAGGGAAACAATGGCCCAGAAGAACATCACCTTTCATATCACCCGGTATGAGGATCAGGATTATTATTACGCCTTTCAGGGGAAGCACAGCAGTGTGGACATCAAGGAAAAAACCAGATACATCATCAAACGGGAGTTACGACCGCTGAATCTTGTGACGTGGCTCTTGACAAACGGCATTCTCACCCCGAAGACCAAGCTGCATATCACCAAGTCATCCATGGCCCTCGACCTGTATGATCTCCAGTCGCTTCTGGAAAAGATGTTTCAGGTTTTTCCACCGATCAATTTCGGCCACATTTCCGCAGAGCAACTTCTTGAAGCGGAACGGGTTATCCAGGCCCTGGTGGTGGTAAATATTGAAAAGAAACCCGTCATGGGCGGGAAAACCCTTGAGTCTTCAATCATCACCACCAACAGTTACGGTGAGTACTTCATCCACGACTACCACAATATCACCCAGCTGAAAAATGCCCTGCAGCTTCTTCTCACCAGGCATTTCGTCAGCCGCTGGAACAACAATCTCGATTTTTTCACCCCGGAACAGAAAGAATCTCACCAGATCAAACAGCTTTTATTCAATTGACAATCTCTCCGCTGGGCTCTATTAACAAACCATGGACATCGTTTTCTACAAATCATCTCTCTGACCACGCTGCATCATGGCCGGTCGGTCATTAAAGAAGATCCAGCAGGAAGTCCCCGACCTGCAGATAGAACAGGTTGAAGTCATTTCCGAGCCCGGCAGAACCTGGAGTGACGGTATCAGAATGATTCCGGCCATCAAAAAAGGAAACGAAATCCTTTCCGGCCTGTTCCTGACCACCGACTCCATCCGGAATTTCATCAGAAAATAGGGGGCAAATCGCCTGCCCCACCGTTATCCTGTGTAAATTATTTCCGTTTCGGGGTCTTTTGCACTACTTTCCTGTGTCTGGGGTATTGATATTCTGAACTGATTAGATTATTTTGTTCGATTTTCCAGCCTGATAAACTCCTGAAACAAGAATACTGTTACGCAGAAAAGACACTACTAATAATTTATCTAAAATAATTGTTAATAAAATCTATCAAGGAGAAACTCATGTCCCGAAAAATGGTAACCATTGACGGTAACCAGGCGTGTACCCACGTGGCCTATGCCACCAGTGAGGTCATCACCATTTACCCGATCACTCCGTCTTCGCCGATGGCGGCCGAAGCCGACACCAAAGCGACCGCCAAACAGGAGAATATCTGGGGTTCGATTCCGGTCGTCACCCAGATGCAGTCGGAAGGTGGTGTTGCCGGTGCCCTGCACGGCAGTCTGACCACCGGTGCCCTGTGTACCACCTTCACCGCCTCCCAGGGGCTTCTCCTGATGCTCCCCAATATGTTCAAAATCGCCGGCGAGCTGACCCCCACAGTTTTTCACATCACCGCCCGCTCCCTGGCCTATCAGGGGTTGTCGATCTTCGGCGACCACAGCGATGTCATGGCCGCCCGTCAGACCGGTTGGGCGATGCTCTGCTCCCAGAACGTCCAGGAATGCCAGGACATGGCGCTGATCTCCACCCAGGCCGCCCTGCAGAGCCGTATTCCCTTCATGCATTTCTTCGACGGGTTCCGGACCTCGCACGAGATCCAGAAGATCGAGCAGCTCACCACCGACGACATGAGCAAGATGATCGATGAGAAGCTGGTCGTCGCCCACCGTGAGCGCGGCCTTACTCCGGACCGACCGATGATGCGCGGTACCGCCCAGAACCCGGACGTATACTTCACCGGCCGTGAAACCACCAACAAGTACTATCAGGCCTGTCCGACCATCGTCCAGAAAACCATGGACAAATTCGCCAAACTGACCGGTCGCCAGTACCATCTCTTCGATTACATGGGCGCACCGAACGCCGAAGACGTGATTGTAATGATGGGTTCCGGAGCCGAAACCGTTGCCGCAACCGTTGAGCACCTGATCAAGAACAAGAAGAAAGTCGGCCTGGTCATTGTCCGCCTTTTCCGCCCGTTTGATTCTGCCGCGATGGTCAGCGCCCTGCCAAAATCGGTAAAACGGATCACCGTTCTCGACCGCTGTAAGGAACCGGGCAGCGCCGGCGACCCGCTGTACCTTGATATCCGCACCGCGGTCGGTGAAGGCGTTGAAGCCAAGACCCTGAAGAGCGCCCCGACCATCCTGGGCGGCCGCTACGGTCTCGGTTCCGCCGAATTCACCCCGGCCATGGTGAAAGCAGTTTTCGACAACATGGCTGCCAAGAAACCGAAAAACCATTTCTGCGTCGGACCCGACGATGATGTCGCCAAAACGAGCCTCAAATACGACCCCAACTTCAGCATCGAGGGCAAGGACGTGGTCCGGGCCATGTTCTACGGTCTTGGTGCGGACGGCACCGTCGGCGCCAACAAGAACACCATCAAGATCATCGGCACCGAGACCCCGAACAGCGCCCAGGGCTACTTCGTTTACGACTCCAAAAAGTCCGGCTCCATCACCACCAGCCATCTGCGCTTCGGCAAGAACAAGATCGTTGCCCCTTACCTGATCACCAAGGCGAATTTCGTGGCCTGCCACAATTTCACCTTCCTGGACAAGTACGACATGCTGACCAACCTGGAAGACAACGGCACCTTCCTGCTCACCACCACCTTCAACAAGGACCAGGTCTGGAAACAGCTGCCTTCTCAGGTTCAAAAGGACCTGATTGCCAAGAAGACCAAATTCTATATCATCGATGCGATCAAACTTGCTGAGGCTTTGGGACTCGGCGCGCGGATCAACATGATCATGCAGACCGCCTTCTTCCTGATCTCCGGCATCCTCACCAAGGATGAAGCGATCAAGGCGATCAAGGGCGCCATCAAGAAAACCTACGGCAAGAAAGGCGACAAGGTTGTCGAGATGAACTACGGCGCCGTTGATGCCGCAGTCAACAACATCGTTGAGGTCAAGATCCCCAAAACAGCGGGCGGCCATGCCAAGCCTCCGGTCGTTCCGGCCGACGCCCCTGATTTCGTAAAAAATGTCACCGCCAAGATGATCGAGGGCAAGGGTGACCAGATCAAGGTTTCCCAGATGCCCGATGACGGCACCTGGCCCACCGGCACCACCCAGTACGAAAAGCGGAATATCGCTGTTCATGTTCCCGAATGGCTGCCGGAAAACTGCATCCAGTGCGGACGCTGCTCTCTGGTCTGCCCCCATGCATCAATCCGGATGAAGATCGTCAAACCGGCCGACCTGAAAAAATCGCCGAAGAGCTTCAAGACCGTTGATGCGGTCGGCGCCCAGTTCAAGGGCCGCAAGACCACCATTCAGGTTTTCACCGAAGACTGCTGCGGTTGTACCCTGTGCGTCAATGTCTGCCCGGCCAAGACCAAGGCCCTGAAGATGATCGACAACAACGAGGCACTGCGGGTCCAGGAATCGACCAACGTCAAGTACTTCCTCGCCCTGCCGGAAGTTCCAAACAGCGACATCGACACCTCCACCGTCAAGGGCAGCCAGCTGAAGCAGCCTTTGATGGAGTTCTCCGGCGCCTGTGCAGGCTGCGGCGAAACCCCATACATCAAGCTCGCCACCCAGATGTTCGGCGACCGGATGATGATCGCCAACGCCACCGGCTGTTCTTCGATCTACGGCGGCAACCTGCCCACCACCCCTTACACCAAGCGGGCAGACGGTCGCGGTCCTTCCTGGGCCAACTCGCTCTTCGAGGACAACGCCGAGTTCGGTCTGGGGATGCGGAATTCCGTTAACAAACTCGCCGCGCAGGCGATTGAGCTGCTTGACAAGGCGGTCGCCGAGAAACTGATCACCAAGAAGGTCGCCAGCGACCTGAGCAATGCCTCCCAGAAGACCCAGGACGAAATCGAGGCCCAGCGCGACCGGGTTGCCAAACTGAAAAAAGACCTGGCCAAGAGCAAATCAAAAATCGCCACCCGGTTGCTTCCGGTTGCCGATTACCTGGTCAAGAAATCGGTCTGGATCATCGGCGGTGACGGCTGGGCCTATGACATCGGCTACGGCGGTCTTGACCACGTGCTCGCTTCCGGCGAAAACGTGAACGTCCTGATCCTCGACACCGAGGTCTACTCCAACACCGGCGGCCAGATGTCAAAATCTACCCCCCGTGCCGCCACCGCCCAGTTCGCGGCCGGCGGCAAGAAGATGCCGAAGAAGGACATCGGCATGATCTTCTCCACCTACGGCAACGTCTACGTCGCCAAGGTGGCGATGGGCGCCAACCCGATGCAGGTCGCCAAGGCCTTCGCCGAGGCGGAAGCCTATGACGGACCGTCACTGATCATTGCCTACTCACACTGCATCAACCACGGCCTCAACCTGGCCAAGGGTCTTGAGCAGCAGCAGCTGGCAGTAAACTGCGGACACTGGCCGCTCTATCGCTACAACCCGGATCTGGAAGCGGAAGGCAAAAACCCGCTGCACATCGATTCCAAGGCGCCGTCGATTCCTTTCGCGAATTACGCGCTGAATGAGAACCGCTACCGGATGCTGAAGATGATGAACCCTGAGCACGCCGAAGAGCTGATGGAGATGTCCCAGAAGGACGTTGACAAGAGCTGGAAGTTCCTGGAAGGACGAGCCAAAGCCCTTGAGCCTTGCGGAAGCTGCTGTGACAACAAGACCCCTGCAGCTACAAAAAAAGCAGCTCCCGCAAAAAAAGCGGCACCGGCAAAAAAGACAGCTGCCAAAAAGAAAAAGTAAGCAGAAACTATTAGAACAGTAAAAATGAGCCCGGGTCTCGGACCCGGGCTTTTTTATTTCCCATCATATTTTTGACATTCCCTCCCTTTTTATCATACCCTCAAAATAGATTATACATTTCATCGCGTGAGAGACCGCATGCTCGATCTTCTTTCAAAGGGCGGACTTCTGGTCTGGCCGATACTCATCTGCTCCCTGGTCGGCTGGTTCATCTTCTTTCAAAAACTGCTGGTCTTTCGCTCCGCCGCGGGCAGAAAAGATGGCGAAAGCGTCCTGATCAGACTGGTGAATGACGGGCTGATCGACCAGGCGAAAGAGTTCGCCGCAGGCCATACCCCTCCTCGCACCAGGAGGCTGACCGCCGCCGAAAGACTTCTCGTTGAAATACTCGGTTCAGAAATCAAAGATCGGGACACTCTGGAAATACTGCTGAGTCACGGGGTGGAAAGAGAAGTCAGACATCTTTCCGGCAACCTTGGCACCCTGGCCGTTCTCGGCAACATCTCTCCCCTGCTCGGTCTTCTCGGAACAGTCGTCGGAATGATCAAGGCATTCATGGTTGTCGAAAACATGGGCGGCCGGGTCAATGCCTCGCTGCTCGCCGGAGGAATCTGGGAGGCCATGCTGACCACCGCCTGCGGGCTGATCGTCGCCATTCCGCTGATGATCTTCCACAATTACCTGCTCGGGAAACTCCATCTCCTTCAGTCGGATCTTGAGGAAGTGGCCATCCGGGTCATCAAGGGCTGGCCGGAATAAGGAAAGAATGCATGCTTCGATTTCCCCGAAAGGAACAGACCGCGAGCGTCATTCCCCTCACCGCCCTGATTGATATCGTTTTTCTGCTTCTGATCTATTTTCTCCTGACCAGCAACTTTATCGAGCAGGACTCGATGGATATAAAACTCCCGAGAGTCGAGACGCCAGGCATCTTACACCAGGAAAACCTTGTGGTGATGATTGACAGGAAGGGAGACTACTACATCGACAGCAAGAAAATTCCCGATCGGGATCTTGCTGAGACCCTTGAGATCTGGCTGCGTTATTCAAAGACCGGAAGCGTCTTGGTGAAAGCGGACCGGCGGGTGGTTTATGATCGGGTTATTCACCTGATGGACCTGGCCAAAAAACAGGGCGCCACAAAACTCATGCTCGCTACTGAACCGAAATGAGTTCTTTGCGCTTGGGGATTGGGGACCGTCGAACAGCGGTCATCACCCGGCAACCGATGATCGCTTCTGCTCAGGGCGAGGTAAATCTCTGCAGTTCCGGAGCAATCGTGAAAAGCCGCCTGGCCGTATCTGATTCGGGAGTAATCAGCTCAAAATCGAGGAACTCAAAGCCGGGCGCGACCGAACAGCCTGCCAGCACTTTCCCGGCTATCGGTTCCGCAGCCTGCCAGGTTCCGGCAGGCACGACGTTGCAGAAACAGTTTTCTGCTTCGGAAAGCGTCACCCGCTCCGGAAGCGACTCCGTTCCATCCCAGAGATAGAGATAGAGTCCTGCACCCTGGTACAAATTCCAGACCTCATCACTGGCTACCTTGTGAAAACGGCTCATCTCGCCTTCCTCCAGCGAGAAGTAAATATGGGTAAGTGCAGATCTGGACGAACCGCGAGAGGTCTGGATGACGGAAGACGATCTGAATACCTCCCGGTATCTGCCACCTTCCGGATGTTCAATAAAATCTGTCGGCTTCACGGCTGCAACTTTTGCTTATGAAGGAAAAACCCTCTTGATCATATCTTCTGTTTTCTTCATCTGGTCATCCATGTAGCCGAGCTCCCCAAGTTTTTCCAGGAGAGGCAATGAAGTGCGGCGGGTAAAATATGAAGAAAACGCGTGTTTTGAGATGTATTGTTCAAGAATCGAAGACAACAGCCACTCATTGATATCATCATGGGGAGATATGGCATCGTATCTTGGACAAACCGGCAAAAAAGGTTCAGCAATTTCCAGATCCCGACCACTGATGTGGCGGTTCATCAGGTCTCTTAAAATTCCTACCCCGAGAGCTCTTTCTCCTGCAGAAAAAGCAACTCTTGCAAAAACGGCCAGATGCTCAATTCCATGTTCGCCTTTTTCAAGTATATCGCGAACACCCTGTAATGCGGTAGACAGATACCCGACCCTTTCCGCTGCACTTGCTGATTCTGAACGGGAAAGAATGTAAGAGGTGAATATCTTCAGATAATCCTCTGAGGTTCCGGCCAGAAAGTGAAGACCGCTGATGGAATTTCCGAATGGAAATTGAAGTAAATATTCCCTGATCATCCCGGCATCAGGAGGACACTCCTGTTGACCGCTTTGTTTTACCAGATATTGTTCCGCCTCAAGAAGTGCCGCCTTGTCCTTCCTGCAGCAGAACAGATTCAAGAGATAGGGATCAAAAGGCTCATCAGGATTGAATGGAACCAGAACATCAAGTCCCGGGATAAGGCGATAACTGTCATATCCCAGGCTTTCAAAACGGTTGATGAGGGACAGGTTGACCTTCTCCCCGTGTTTCAGCTCAAACATGATCAACGGAGAGGACGAAGAAAGAAAACTTCTGCCTTTCTTCAGGATATTGCTTTCCTCTCCTTCAGCGTCAAGCTTGATGAAATCGATATCCCCCCATTGATATTTCTTCGCGCAATGATCGAGCGTCAACAGCAGAACCGTTTCCTGCTGGTTTCCTGCCACCGATTCCTTTGACAAACTGTTGAGTTCCGAATTAGGGCCGGTGAAGAAATTCGCCTTCCTGATTTTGTCTGAAAGCCCCGCCTGAATGAGTTCGATGTTGTTGAAACCGTTGTCCGCAATGCTCTTTCTTAAACAGGAAACCGTTGCCCCAGTAGGCTCAAAAGCCCACACTTTCCCCTGATCGCCTGCAATCCCGGCAAGGGTAAGGGTATAAAGACCATAATTTGCCCCGATATCTATTATTTTCATGCCCGGTTTGATGAAGGTCCGGAGAAACTTTATTTCATCCTCAAACCAGTCACCCTGCTCATGCAGAACGTATGGCGTCATGAGCTGTAACGAGGCGGGAACCGTCACTTGAATATTATCGACGATTGTTATGCTGGCGGTCCGGTTGTTCAAATTCATCGCAGATCAACTCTCAATTTACAGGAGTACGGTTTGTCTGAAACTTGCCTGTAGAACAGGCAGCGAAAACTGCGTTGTCCTCTACTGCAGGAACAACATCATCGGGCCAGGAGTTGGGAAAAAACCCTTTTTTTCATAAACCGGCTTCCCCAAGTCACTTGCCTTCAATATAACCCGATGGATTCCATTATGCTTGCAGTACTGAACTGCTTTCTCACTGGTTCGACCCCCTGCCTCTGAATTCCTTCGCCATATGCTTTACCGTGCAGAAAGGAAACAATGCAGCCCGGTGCCAGCCATCTGTATATTAAGAACAAAATATTAAACATGAGGGCAACCCGAAGCCACGCCGGGAAATTTATCGGCCGTGAGCAATAGAGAATCACCGGCAATTTTCATGGGGGATTTTTGACACCCCTCTCTGATTACGTCAATTATACGTCTCCCGTACAGGGCAATCTTGATAATTCGCGGCGGCACTGTAAAATTCGCTCCCCGGAAATTCCTGGGCTTTCACCTCAACCTGCCCCACCCCTAGTTATAAAAATCACTAATAATTCAAGTGCTTTACCAGCGAGTTAGCTGCGCGCAGACACTAACCCCCCAGGACCGGCCTTTACGTTCCGAAAACAGCCGGCGTCTGTCCCACCGCTCATTTATCCTGTTTTACTTCTGATAAAATTCTGTGGCATAATGTTTGCTTAGGTAAAGACACGGATCTTTTTTCACCCTTCGGGGATAAGTTTCGTGCGAGCAGGCAAGCTGCTCACCCAGCTTTATACAAACATCTATTCCGACAGGAGATCTTGACATGGCTGACGAAAAGGAAGCCCAGGGGGCTGAAGCAGAAGCGACACCCAGGAAAAAATCCAAGGCAATGTTGTTCATCCTGATCGGTGTCGGGATTTTGATGCTGGGCGGTGGCGGCTTTTTTGCCTATACGAAATTCCTTGCCCAGAAACCGGCGCCAGTACCTGAGAACCAGATAGAATCGGTCCAGCCTGAAGTGATCGGCGCGATCTACAAGCTGAGCGCCTTCACGGTGAACCTTGCCGACCCCAAAGGGAAACGTTATCTGAAACTCCAGGTTGAACTGGAACTTGAAAACGAACTTGCGGTAGAGCTTGCCACAAAAGCGGAACCAAAATTAAGGGATATGGTTATCATGCTCCTGACCAGTTTGACCTTTGAGGATGTAATGACCCCTGAAGGCAAGATCCGGATCAGGGACGAACTCCTCGACCGGTTCAACAGAATCATGCGCCCGGAAAAAGTGAAAAACATCTACTTCACCGAGTTTGTTGTTCAATAACCGCCGGTAACTTTTTAACCCTACGGACCAGACATTATGGAACAGATCTTAAGCCAGGACGAAGTAGATGCCTTATTGAAAGGCATATCCGGCGGAGATATAGAAGAGCCTGAAGAACCGATAGATTCGGAGGAGTTCGGGTTCACTCCCTACGATTTCACCCGGCAGGAAAAAATCGTCCAGGTAAAGATGCCCGGCATGGAGGTAATCCATGACTCGTTTCTGAGAGCGACGCGCGGTTCACTGGCATCCAGTCTGCGCCGGATCATCGATGTTACCGCAGTCCCTATGGAGCTTGACCGGTTCGGCGCCTTTGTCCGCACCCTTCCGGTACCGAGCAGTCTGCAGATCTTCAAAATGGAGCCCTTCAGAGGCCATGCCCTGATGGTTCTTGAGCCGAAACTGGTCTTCGCCTTTGTCGAGAATTTTCTGGGCGGGAGCGGCTCCAGAAACGTCCGGATCGAAGGGCGTGACTTCACTGCAATCGAGCAACGGCTGATCCAGAGGGTCGTGAACCTGCTTCTTTCCGATCTTGAAAAAGCCTGGAGTTCAGTGCACCCGATCAAGATCCAGTACCTGAGAAGCGAGATCAACCCGCAGTTTGCCAAGATCTGCCAGCCCGAAGATGTGGTCATCATCAACCGTTTTGAGGTTGATATGGACCGGGCCATCGGCAGCATCACTACCTGCATCCCTTTATCAAACCTTGAATCGGTGAAATCCAAGCTGACCACCTCTTTCCAGAAGGAACAGAGTGAGGAGGACATGCTGATCACCCGAAAATTGACGGACAACGTCAAAAACATTGAAGCGCCCTTCAATGTAAGACTGGGGACGGTATCATTGCCCGCCTCCGATATTTTGCAATTGGAGACAGGAGACATCCTGCAGCTTGACCAGAGAAAGGACTCACTGCTGCCCGGATTCATTGCCGGGCGGCTGAAGTACATGGGGACCCCCGGCATTCACCGGGGCAACATCTCGTACCTGATTAAACGCAAAGTTCTGGATCCTGAAAAAGAAACGATCTAGCGAGGAGTAATGGCCATGGCAGATGAAAATACAACTAAACCCCCTCAGGGGAGCAATCCCGGATCCGGGAGCGGCGGCGATGACTGGGCCGCCTCTCTTGAAGACCAGGCAGGCGGCAAACAAGCTCAGACCGCTGGATTTGAAGAGCTAGCCGAAGGCCGTACCGACAAAGCCGGAAGCCAGAACCTGGACTTCCTCCTCGACATTCCCCTGAAGGTCTCGGTGGAACTTGGCCGGGCAAAGATGATCATCAACAAACTGCTCCAGCTGACCCAGGGCTCCGTGGTCGAGCTTGACAAGGCGGCCGGTGAGCCGGTGGACATCCTGGTAAATGACAAGCTTCTCGGCAAAGGTGAGGTCATTGTGGTCAATGATCGTTTCGGCATCAGGATCACCGAAATTATCAGCCAGGCCGACAGAATAAAGAGCATGAGCTGAAGAGCCGCAAATGACCGGCATTAACAGGATACTTTCGACGGCTGTTCCGGCAGGAATTTTCACCGCACTCTTCCTGACTGAGGCCTTCGCCCTGACCACGGAACCCGGGATTCCGGCAGCGGTTTCCCCAGGCAGCACCGCAAGCCTGCTCCTGGCCATTGTCAAGGTTGCCGGAGCCCTTGCTCTGGTGATCGGCCTGATGATGCTGACCATGATGCTCTTCAGGAAATTCGGGGTGGGCAGGTCCGATCTCGGCAGTGGTTCATTGATCTCCATTCTGGACACCAGGATGGTTGCCCCGAAAAAATATGTGGCCGTGCTGAAGATTGCCGATGAACTCATCGCCGTCGGCATTACCGATCAGCAGATCAACCTGCTCGGCCATCTTGAAAACGGTGCGGAAATCATCTCATCCATTTCAGAAAAGAACGTCCCTGCCGGCGGGTTTTCTTTTCCAGATATTCTGGACCGGGCCGCCGGCTCTTTAAAGAATCTCAAAAACCGCCACCAATAACTGAAACAGCCATGAAAGTGTCAATCGAAATATCCGCCGGAACCACCCTTCAGCAATGGGTGATTTGCGGGTTGATCGGCGGTATCGCTCTTCTGGTCCCCGATCATTGCCTGGCCATCCCTTTGCCGAGTCTTCAGCTTGGTATTGAAGAGGCGAAGGATCCGCGCCAGGTTTCAGTCCTGATCGAGATCCTGCTGCTGTTCACGGTGCTGTCGATCGCCCCGGCCATTCTGCTGATGACCACCTGCTTCACCCGCCTGGTGGTAGCGTTCTCCTTTCTCCGGCATGCCATGGGGACCCAGCAGATGCCGCCCAATCAGGTCCTGATCGGATTATCGCTCTTTCTCACCTTGTTCATCATGACCCCAGTCTTCACCAAGATGAACAATACCGCGATCAAACCCTATCTGGCGGAAGAAATCAGCGCCGAGCGCGCCTTTGAGCTGAGCGTCAAACCGATGCGGGCATTCATGTTTTCCCAGACCAGGGAAAAGGATCTCTCCCTTTTTCTCAGTATGGCTGAAATCGGCAAACCAAAAAACCAGGATGAAGTGCCCACCTCGGTCCTGATCCCCGCTTTCATGATCAGCGAACTGAAAACCGCTTTCCAGATCGGCTTTGTGATCTTTCTGCCGTTTCTGATCATTGACATGGTGGTGGCAAGCGTCCTCTTGTCCATGGGCATGATGATGCTGCCGCCGATCATGGTCTCACTGCCATTCAAGCTGCTGCTGTTCGTTCTGGTTGACGGCTGGTATCTGCTGGTTGGCTCACTTGTTAAAAGTTTCGGGGTGTAACAGATGACTCCAATCGAGGTTGTTTCACTGTCCCAGGATGCCGTCAAAATCTGCCTGATGATCAGCGCCCCGCTCCTGATCGTGGGGATGGTGGTGGGGATTATCATCGCCCTTTTCCAGGCAACCACCCAGATCCAGGAGATGACCCTGACCTTTGTCCCGAAAATCGTAGCGATCATGATGACCCTGCTCTTCTTCTCTTCATGGATGATGACAACCATGATCGACTACACGGAAAACCTCATCAACAGCCTGCCGATGATCATCAGGTGATCCGGTGGGCGAGGACGGCAGACAATCATGATCGATAGTGGAGTATTAAACTGGACACTGACCCAGGTTCTCCTGCTGCTGGTCATCCTGATCCGGGTCGGCCCCCTGATCTTCCTGATGCCGGTCACGGGCTCAAGGGGTGTTCCCGGGCAGGTGAAGATCCTGATCTCCCTCATGACCGCCCTGGTTCTGGTTCCGGTTATCAGGATCGACCCGGGAATTCTGCCCGAAAGCGCCATCGACTTTATCATCTTTGTCGGCCGGGAGTTCTGCATCGGGATGACCCTGGCGCTCTTTGTCCGATTTGTTTTTGCCGCCGTGGAAACTGCCGGCCAGATGGTCGGAATCCAGATGGGCATGGGGATGGCGGGTACGATGGACCCGCAGTTCGGTGTCCAAATCTCCCTTGTGGGTTTTTTCTGGAATCTGGTGGCAATCCTTATCTTTCTAAGCCTTGACGGACATCATCTTTTTTTCCGGACCCTGGCCGACAGCTTTGACTGGATACAACCGGGCGGCATGGAGATCACCCAGGCAACCTATCTCGGCATCCTGAAAGGGGCGGCAAACATGTTTGTCCTGGCGGTAAAAATTATGGCACCGGCGGGAGCCGCCCTGTTTTTTTCCCATGTGGCAATGGGGATCATCGCCAAAACCGTTCCCCAGATCCCGATTCTTATTGTCGGCCTGCCGGTGAATATCGCCATCGGTCTTATTTTCGTCGGGCTCTCCCTTTCCTATCTGGCGCCGCTCATGATCAGCAATTTCGACATGCTCGGCCGACTGCTGCCCAGACTCGCCGCCGGACTCGGAGGATAACAGGACATGGCTGAAGAATCATCGGGCCAGGAAAAAACCGAACAGGCCACCCCCCGGCGCATCGCCGATGCCCGTAAAAAGGGAGATGTGGCAAAAAGCGCTGAAGTGCCTTCTGCGGCGGTTTTGCTTGCTGCACTGTTCACCCTGTATCTCACCGGGGATTACATGCTGCAGAGAATGATGCTCCTGCTGACCCATTATCTCGGCAACCTGGCGCAAATTGAAATCGTCGCGGTCAATATGCAGCAGATGACACTGGACAGTCTTACCGGCTCCGCTTTTATCCTGGCACCCCTGATGATGGCGATCTTCATCACAGCAATCATCGCCAATTTTGCCCAGTTCGGTCTCCTGTTCGCTCCCGACAGGATCACCCCGAAATTTTCCAAGGTCAACCCGATCCAGGGTTTCAGCAATCTATTTTCCAAGCAGACTTTGGCCCAGACCATCAAGTCGGTCCTGAAAGTCCTGCTGATCGGTTATGTGGCCTATTACGAAGTCATGAAGGCCCTGCCCGGCATCTTGCCCCTGATGGACGAGGGTCCATATCAGATACTTGCTTTCATGGCCAGGATCGCTTTCTGGATCTTCCTGAAATGCGCCCTGGTGATCGCGGCCCTTGCCGCTGCCGATTATGCATTCCAGCGCTGGCAATTCATGGAAAAGATGAAGATGACCAAGCAGGAGATCAAGGATGAAGCCAAACAGACCGAAGGCGACCCTCACGTGAAGGGCAGAATCCGCTCCATCCAGATGGAGATGGCACGGCGAAGAATGATGGAGGAAGTGCCGAAGGCGGATGTGATTATCACCAACCCGACCCATCTGGCCATTGCTTTACGTTACAACGCTGAAGCAATGAACGCCCCGATCGTGATCGCGAAAGGCGCGGGAATCATTGCCGAAAGGATTAAGGAAGTCGCCCTCGAGCATCACATCCCGATTATGGAAGACAAGCCCCTCGCCAGAGCCCTTTACAAAAATGTAAAGCTCGACAGCCCGATACCCGAGAATCTTTTCCAGGCGGTTGCGGAAGTTCTCGCTTATGTATACGGCCTGAAGCGAAAATCGGCCTGAGCCGGGGGAAAAAAAACCGGTCAGACAGCCACCGGCTCCGGAAGCTATTGAACTAAGCCAGTCATACAGGACAAAAACGGTGTAACCATGGCGGAAAAAACAGAAACTTTAGTCCAGGGCAGCCTCATGCAGATTGAAAAATCGAGTCTGGTGGTGGCGGTCGGGGTAGTGGCCATCCTGATGGTCATGATTATCCCCCTGCCCCCCTTTATGCTCGACCTGCTCCTGTCGATGAACATCACCGTAGGATTGCTGATTCTGCTGATGTCGATGTATAACGCGCACCCGCTTGATTTCTCCTCCTTTCCGTCCTTGCTGCTGATCACAACCCTCTTCAGGTTGTCGCTGAACATCGCCTCCACCCGGCTCATCCTTCTCCACGGTCACGAAGGTCTCGGAGCCGTGGGCCAGGTAATCCAGTCTTTCGGAAATTTTGTGGTGGGCGGCAGTTACGCGGTCGGTCTGATCATCTTCCTGATCATGGTTTTGATCAATTTCATCGTTATCACCAAAGGTTCCGGCCGGATCGCCGAAGTTGCCGCCCGGTTCACCCTTGATGCCATGCCGGGCAAGCAGATGGCGATCGACGCCGACCTGAACGCCGGACTGATCAATGAGGATGATGCCAAAAAACGCAGGGAAGACATCTCCCGTCAGTCGGAATTCTACGGATCAATGGACGGTGCCAGCAAATTTGTCCGCGGCGAGGCGATCGCCAGTATCGTCATCATGGTCATCAACATCATCGGCGGTTTTTTCATCGGCGCTTTCCTGCAGGGCATGGCCCTCGGGCAGGCAGTTGAAACTTACACCCTGCTTACCATCGGCGACGGTCTGGTCTCCCAGATTCCGGCGCTGATCATCTCCACCTCAGCCGGCATCATCGTCAGTCGCGCCGCTTCAGATGTGAGCATGGGCAAGGAGTTCTTCAATCAGTTTTCCAGTCAGCCCCATGCCATGTCGGTAGCTGCCGGAATCATTATTCTCTTCGGCCTCATTCCCGGCCTGCCCCATATTCCCTTTCTGGTCCTCGGGTCTCTTCTGGGTGGCCTCTCCATCATGGCCTTGCAGAAAGGGGCCAGAGAGCAGGAAAGCGCAGCAGAAGAAGTCGAGAAACAGAAAATGGCGGCCAAAGTTTCCCCGGGCTCACCGGAAACAGTGGAAGCGCTTCTCCCCCTGGACATCCTTGAGCTTGAAGTGGGTTACGGCCTCATCCCGCTGGTCGATGACAGCCAGAAAGGCGACCTGCTGGAAAGGATCCGGGCCATCAGACGCCAGTTCGCGATCGATATGGGACTAATTATTCCGCCAATGCATGTGCGGGACAATCTGCAATTGCGCCCCGATGAATACACCCTTCTCCTGAAAGGCGTTGAAATCGCCCGGGGCGAGGTCATGGTGGACCATCTTCTGGCCATGGACTCCGGCGCGGCCAAGCGTGAACTGGAAGGCATTCCGACCCACGAACCGGCATTCAAACTGCCGGCAACCTGGATCACTGTTGAGAAACGGGATGAGGCACAGATGGCGGGCTACACCGTGGTCGATCCTTCAACGGTCATCGCCACCCATCTGACTGAAATCCTTCGCAGTCATGGCGATGAACTCTTAGGCCGGCAAGACACCCAGAAGCTTCTCGACAATCTGGCGAAGACCCATCCGAAGGTGGTTGAAGAGCTTGTTCCGGGAATTATGGGTCTGGGCGGTATTCAAAAGGTGTTGCAGAACCTCCTTCGCGAAAGGGTTTCTATCCGCGACCTGCTGACCATCTGTGAAACGCTCGCAGACCATGCGCTGATGACCAAGGACCCGGATGTTCTCACAGAGTTTGTCAGGCAGAAACTATCCCGCTCAATTGTCGGGGGATTCACCAATGAAGAAGGCACGCTCTCGGTTCTCACCCTCGCAACCAAGACCGAAGATCTGATCCGCGAATCTATTCAGAAATCGGAACAGGGTTCCTATCTTGCCCTGGAACCGAACCTTGCCCAGCGGCTCCTGGAGTCCATTCAGGCTTCGGTCGACAAAATAGCCGAGGGCGGATACCATCCGCTGATTCTCTGTTCTGCGCCGATCAGACGCCATTTACGGCGCTTCCTGGAACGCTTTATGCCCCAGATCATTATTATCTCCCACAACGAACTGACGACCCAATCAAAAATTGAGTCCCTTGGCACAATCGAGATCAATCCGAGAAAGAACTAACGACAAGTGACGGGCAACAGATATGCAGATAAAAAGATTTGAAGCAGCCGACACCAGAACCGCTCTGGAGATGGTCAAAAAAGAGATGGGTGAAGACGCCGTGATCCTTTCAACACGGACTGTTCATGGAATATCAGGTCGCGGCAGAGGACATATGGAGGTCGTGGCCGCCATGGATTATGACCTCGAAGAACTCTCAGGGTATCAAAGTAACAAAACCGCCGCCTTTCTCCCCTCGGGAACTCCTTCTGCCGTTTTCCCGCCCGGAAAATTCACGACAAAAAGGCCGGCTTCTTCCGAAGCACGGGTCCTGCAGGCCAGATTCAACGAATTATATAACAAAAACAGCACCTTACAGAAAAGAGGCCCCCTCCCCGGACCGGAAATCAATAGAAGAAGCAGACCCACCCGCGCTGACATCGACATCTGGAGGCAGAATCTTATCGAACGGCTGAAGATCACGCCATTAACCTGCTCCAGGAGCCAGGTGCCGAAGGTGATGGCAATGGTCGGCAGCACCGGTTCCGGAAAGACCACAACTGCCGCCAAACTCGCAGCATGGTTCAGTATCCGGCAGGGGCTCAAGGTGACGCTTCTCTCCCTTGACTGCTACCGGATCGGCGCCACCGAACAACTGCGGACCTACGCAAGAATCATGCGCATTCCCTGTGAAATAGTGCTTCGGGAAGAGGATCTTGACCGTGCCCTTGCCAAACATTCCAGCCAGGATCTGGTCATCATCGATACCGCCGGCAGAAGCCCTTACGATCACAAACACCTCGCGGAGATGACCGAACTTTTTTCACCGAGAACCTCCATCAAACCATATCTGGTTGTAAACGCCACCGCCAAGAAAGAGGATCTCAGACATCTGGCAAAGGCATATCAGCCGATGTCGCCCGCCGGACAGATCATCACCAAACTCGATGAAACCAGAGCCTACGCAACCCTCTGCCAGCATCTGGCCGAGACCGGAATGCCCATTTCCGGGTTGTGCACCGGCCAGCGGGTTCCTGAAGACTACCTCCCTGCCGATCTCGGCTACCTCTCGGCCCTCTTTACCAAAGGGTGGAGCGCGGCCGAGAAGAGCGCTGTATTTTCAGGATTGAAAACATGGAAGGAAAACTGATCGGATTGTCGTGTCCAGTCCGGCACCGCTTGAGAGATAATACAAACATCTCCCTGATGTCGTGGCAATTTTTCTTCGCTTTACGCTATAATCTTTAAATGAGGGCAACAAATGACGCAGGCTGATACACTGGAAAAGATCATGACAAAACGCAACGGGGTAAACATGGGCATCCACCCGAAAGGAATCCGATCACCTCGGGTCATCTGTATCACCAGCGGGAAAGGCGGGGTCGGCAAATCCAATATCGCCACCAATCTTGCTTATAGCCTCGCCGCCAAAGGGAAAAATGTTCTGATTCTCGATGCAGATCTGAACCTGGCCAATATCGACGTGCTTCTCGGCCTTACCCCCCGCTACAATATCAACCATGTCCTGAAGGGGGAAAAAAGCCTGCGGGAGGTCATTGTCGAAGGTCCAGGCGGATTCTCGATTCTCCCGGCCAGTTCGGGAATAATGGAGCTCGCTCACATCACCGAGAAACAGAAACTTTATTTCCTGTCGGAAATGGAAACCGTGGCAAACGATCTGGATTTTCTGCTGATCGATACCGCTGCCGGAATAAATGACAACGTCGTCTACTTTAACCTGACCGCCCAGGAAAGAATCATCGTCCTCACCCCCGAACCAACTTCCCTGACAGATGCGTATGCCCTGATCAAGGTTCTTGCCAGCCGACATGACGTCAAAAAATTCAGAGTGCTGGTCAATCAGGCTGGCTCGGACAAGGAAGCGACAAACGTGTTCCGCAAACTTTCCGATGTCGCCGACCGTTTTCTCGACACCATCTCTCTGGACTTCCTGGGATTCATTCCAACTGATGCAAGCCTGCCGAAAGCTGTCCGCAAGCAACGCCTGGTCTCTGCTCTCTACCCGGAATCCTCTTCCAGCCAATCATTCGCCAGGCTCGCGGAAGAAATTTCCGGTGAAACCCCGGAGCAAACACCCGACGGGAATATAAAATTTTTCTGGAAAGGCATTGTTGATCTGTAATACTATTCAACATGCGCTCTATTATGAACCAATTTAGCCTCTTGCCGGAATGTATTCTCAATTACAGATGAACAGAAATCCTTCACCAAAACTGAAAGATTATACAAAATTGTATTTTGACACGGCGGGCAAACTTGACCATGGCAAACGCAACGAGCTTATCATTACCTGTACTCCGCTGATCAAATATATCGCCATCCGCCTTGCATCACGGCTTCCGGCCCATGTTTCAACCGATGACCTGATCAGTTGCGGCATAATCGGCCTGATCGATGCCATCGACAAATTCGATCTTTCAAAAAATGTCCAGTTCAAAACTTACGCCGAATTCAGGATTAAGGGGGCCATGCTTGATGAACTGCGCTCACTCGACTGGATGCCGAGATCCGTACGCAGAAAAGTGACCGATCTTGAAAAAGCTTACGGCACCCTGGAAAAAAAGCTCGGCAGACCTGCCACTGACGAAGAGGTCGCTGAATCGCTAGACCTGGAACTGGATGAGTTCCACAAACTCCTCAACGAAACCAAGAGCATTTCCTTTATTGATATCGAACTCTTGAGGCAAAAAGTAACACCGCATGACGTCAGTGAAAGCATGATAGAATCCCTGACCAAGAGTGACGATGATCCTTTTGCCGCCATAAGTCTATCGGAGATACGGACCATCCTCGCCCAGGCGATCACTGAACTGCCTGAAAAGGAACGGCTGGTGGTCACCCTGTACTATTACGAGGAGCTCACCATGAAAGAAATCGGTGACGTCATGGACTACACCGAGTCTCGTATTTCCCAGATGCACAGCAAATCAATGTTGCGCCTCAGGACAAAACTGAAAAAAGCTCTGGAAGACGTATAGCTGTTGGTAAAACCAAAGTTCTCCTCGGGGAAAAAATCTTTACTTTTCAGCCGTCGAAGCTCATTATATTAATGCTTTTACAGAATACAACTTCATCACAGCCTGAAAACACATCTTTCTACAGGAGGAAAGGATGCCCGATACCAATATGAAAGTTCTCGTGGTGGATGATTTCGCAACCATGAGGCGTATTGTAAAGAACATTCTGACTCAGCTGGGCTTTAAGAATATTGTTGAAGCTGACGATGGGACCACCGCCCTGCAGGTACTGAAACAGGAAAAAATCGACATGATCATTTCCGACTGGAACATGCCCAAGATGACAGGCCTTGACCTGCTCAAATCGGTCAGAGCCGACCCCGACCTGGCCAACCTGCCATTCATTATGGTGACCGCTGAGGCACAACAGGACAATATCATCCTGGCAGTTAAAGCCAAGGTCAGCCAGTATATCGTGAAACCCTTCACAGCTGAAACCCTGAGCGAGAAGATCGACAAGATCTTCGGTTAAACAATCACCTCTGGCCGATGAGCGCAAAAGAGCACGACCAGGCAACTGGCGAAATTGACATCGATTCCGAGCAGGACTGGGGGGATGACTGGGAATCCGCCTTCCAGGCTGAAGAAGATCTTTTCAGCGAAGATATCGAGAAGCAACTTCAGGCAGATGACCTTGATGAATCCTGGGACGAAGTCCTTGCCGTAGGTGGAGGAGAAGATACCGCTTCCTCCCCGGCAAGCAAAAAAGAAGCTCCGACAGCATCCTCAACCGAAATCCCCGAGACCGAAAAAATCCCCGCCCCCGATTTTCTCAAAAAAATCGACGGCAAATTATCTGCCCTGCCATTCTCCCTCAAAGTGGCTTTTTCATTTCTGCCGATCATCGCCCTGTTCCTGGCGCTCATTCCTTTCTTTTTTTCAAACCATCAGGGGCCGGAAATCATCCTTCCAACCGAACAGACGATTCCCGATGCAAAATCCACACTCCCGGCCGCCCCGGAAAAAGTACGAAGCAAATGGCCGCTGACCTCTTTTTTTATTCCGGTAAACGGCGAAAACCCGCCTTCGACAATCTTCCTGAACCTTGATATCACGATGATTCTGCTCCTTGACAAAGACCAGGAGCTTCCTTCCGACAATGTTTCCAGAGCCCGAGACCTGGTATATCAGTTCTACACCAACAGACCTCTTTACGAGTTGCGGCGTTTCGCATTGGCACGAGGTGAAATGAACAAGAAATTAATAAGCTGGATTCGCAAGCAGTGGCCGGAAGTAGATCTCGAAACAATTGTTTTTGATCATTATGAATTGATCTGAATCACTCCCTTCCCGCGCCCAACTTTTCAATCTTCCCTCACCAGCTTCAGATAGCTGACCCGCAAGACAAACCCCTTTTACAAATACTCCCTGAATCCGTGACGGCATCGCGCGATCAATCAGCTCAGGGGGTTGTAATTACGCAAGAAATTTCTGCTTAGTTGCGGAGGCGGATATTCACCCGCCGCCCTGTGGGGCGTTCGAGAGCGGCACATCCGGAGTCTTCCTGCGGTCGCTTGCCTGCTGCGTTGACACCTCGTTGATATACCATATGTATAATCAACATCGTCGTGCCTCGAAGGTCTCGCCGGCTCGCTATCTGCATTTGTACCGCTCTCGAACGCTCACGGCTTCACATACTACATATTTGTTATTTGCTTCTCGAACAAAACGACAATTATGTAATCGTTGCAGAATAAGCCTCGCACCAAAAAACCATGATTTATTGTTTTATATCAACATGTTAGCACGGATTTTTCATTTCTGGCACACCAGTTGCTATTACAAGAAAGCGCTTTGTAGAAAAACTATTCAGATTCAATAATGCGGATGAGGAGAAGAAAATGATCAATACAGGTGACACCGCTTTCATGATGGTGGCAACAGCCCTGGTCATGCTGATGACCCCGGGACTTGCCCTTTTTTACGGAGGCATGGTCAGGTCAAAGAATGTGCTTTCGACAATTATGCAAAGTTTTATCTGCCTGGGACTGATAACCATTATCTGGGTTCTGTACGGATACACCCTATCTTTCGGCCCGGACATCGGAGGATTTATCGGCGGGCTGAAATGGCTGGGCCTGAAAGGCATCGGTCTTGCTCCCGGCCAATATGCAGCTTCAATACCAGACCTCCTTTTCGTGGCGTTCCAGATGATGTTTGCAATCATCACCCCAGCCTTGATCACCGGCGCCTTTGCCGAAAGAATTAAATTTTCAGCCTTTCTTCTATTTACCCTTCTCTGGTCAACTCTGGTTTACTTCCCCGTATGTCACTGGGTCTGGGGCGGTGGCTGGCTCGGCAGCCACGGAGCGCTGGACTTTGCCGGAGGCACCGTAATCCACATCAATTCAGGAGCAGCGGCTCTGGTCTGCGCCCTGGTTCTCGGCAAAAGAAAAGGATGGGGCCGGGAATCATTTCACCCCCACAATCTTGGGATGACAGTGCTGGGCGCCGGAATCCTCTGGTTCGGCTGGTTCGGATTTAATGCCGGCTCCGCACTTTCCGCCGGAGAAACCGCAGTCCTTGCCTTTTTCACAACCCAGGTCGCAACCGCTGCTGCCGCACTCTCCTGGGTCCTTGCAGAATGGAAAGTCCAGGGGAAACCAACCACCCTTGGGGCCGCATCAGGGGCCGTTGCCGGCCTGGTTGCGATTACCCCCGGCGCTGGATTTGTCAGCCCCATGGCTGCAATTGCCATTGGCCTAGTGGGCGGCGCTCTTTGCTACTTTGCCGTAATCGCCAAAGCCAAGATCGGCTACGATGATGCGCTTGATGTTGTAGGCGTACATGGCGTCGGAGGACTCTGGGGCGCCCTTGCCACCGGGGTCTTCGCCTCGGTTGGCGCCACAGGGCTTTTTACCGGAAATCCCGGCCAGGTATGGATTCAGCTGTACGGCGCCGTTGCCACCATTGCTTATTCGATGATCGTCACCTGGATCATCCTGAAAGTAGTCGGGGCGTTAACCGGCGGCCTCAGGGTCTCCGAAGAAGATGAAAACCAGGGTCTTGATCTGAGTCAGCATAGCGAAACTGGATACTCCTTATAGCCCTCGTTGTATCTTGTCTGAAATGCTACACAAATGTAGCATTTCAGACCAATGTTTACATTTTTGTAACTATCGGTCTTGCCGACAGGACAGAAAAAAAACGCCAATCCAGATAGTTAGAGAAGACTCCGACAAACAGGCCATTCAGCAAAAATCAGGCATACTCCTTGCTCATTACTAAAGTTCATTTTCTATTCAATCAATGAACCAGAACAAGGAGTGTAAGATGATGAATACCGGAGATACCGCATTTATTCTCGCCGCAGCAGGATTGGTGCTGCTGATGACCCCTGGCCTGGCCTTGTTTTACGCAGGTATGGTCAGGAGCAAGAACGTGCTCGGCACTATCCTGCAGAGCTTTATCATGATCTCACTGATCAGCATTGAGTGGGTTTATCTGGGCTACACAATGTCCTTCGGACCTGATGTTGGCGGCATAGTCGGAGATCTTTCCTGGTTTGCCCTGAAAGGAGTGACAACTGAACCCAGTGCTGTTTACGCCACAACCATTCCTCAGATGGTATTTATGATCTACCAATGTATGTTTGCCATCATAACCCCCGCACTCATCACCGGGGCATTTGCCGAGAGAGTCCGTTTTGCCCCCTTCCTGGTCTTCAGTCTGGCATGGGCGGTGTTTGTTTACAATCCGGTATGCCACTGGATTTGGGGTTCGGGCGGCTGGCTTGGTGCCAGAGGGGTACTTGATTTTGCCGGCGGACTGGTAGTGCACCTTACCTGCGGCGCGGCAGCGCTCGCCGCAGTGATGGTCATCGGTCCCCGCAGAAAGTTCGGCGCCACCAACTTAATGCCCCATAATCTGCCGATGACCTTGCTGGGTACCGGACTTCTCTGGTTCGGCTGGTTCGGATTTAATGGCGGCAGCGCTCTTGCTGCCGACAGAATAGCCGCAACCGCCTTTACCTCAACCCACCTCGGCGGCATGGCGGGCATGGCGATGTGGGTCTTGGTTGAATGGATTAAAACCGGCAAACCAACCACTCTGGGAGCTGCTTCAGGGGCGATCGCCGGACTCGCGACGATCACTCCTGCCGCCGGTTTTGTCGGCCCGAATTCCGCGATTATTATCGGCCTTGCCGCTGGTTTCTGCTGTTATCAGGCGGTGTCACTGAAAAACCGGCTCGGCTTTGACGACAGTCTTGATGTGGTGGGAATCCATGGCTTAGGGGGTGTTATCGGGACCATCCTCCTCGGGGTTTTCGCCTCCAAAACGGTCAACCCGAATGGAGCCGATGGGCTGCTGGCCGGAAACAGCGATTTTCTCCTCACCCAGATCTTCGGTATCCTGGTGGTTGGGGTGTATGCCTTTCTGGTAAGCTGGGGCCTCTGCAAACTGATCCATGCAACTCTGGGGCTCAGAGTTTCTGAAGAGAGCGAGGTTCAGGGTCTTGACCTCAGCGAACACAATGAAACCGCATACAGCTCATAAACACCTTTAAAAATGCTGATTTTGGTTATACAACAATGTTATCAACAAGTGGAAATGAAGCCTCCCCAAAAGACTCAAGAAACCAAAGGTCATCTCCCGGCGCCAGATAATGATCCGGATTCCGGGCAGATGAAAGAAAGGAGAAGCAGATGAAAAAAATTGAAGCAATCATTAAGCCGTTTAAACTCGACGATGTAAAGGAAGCCTTAAACTCCATAGGCATAAAAGGGATGACCGTCTCCGAGGTGAAAGGTTATGGACGCCAGAAGGGACACAAGGAGATCTATCGCGGTGCGGAATACCAGGTAGACTTCATTCCAAAAATCAAACTTGAGATAGTCATTGAGGCCACCCTGGTCGACAAGGTGGTTGATACAATCCGTGATGCCGCCAACACTGAAAAGATCGGGGACGGCAAAATTTTCGTCCTGCCGGTTGAAGAGGTGGTCAGGGTCCGTACCGGAGAAAAAGGCAAGGAAGCCATCTAAACATCCTGATTCCAGATGAAGGAAGAACTCAAAGCGGGACGGGACACACTCCGCAAACTCTGGGATTCCGGCCTGAGCGGGAGCGCCCTGCTTTCCAGACACTCGGAAGTTGTCGATTCGTGTCTCGCCCGACTCTTCACCACCGTGGCCGGGCCGGATGACGGCGTCGCACTGGTCGCCACCGGCGGGTACGGTCGCGGGGAGCTTTACCCCTTTTCGGACATCGACCTGCTGTTCCTCCATGAAGGACGGATACAACAGGGCCTGCTTGAAAAACTGGTGGGAGCGATCCTGTACCCTCTCTGGGACAGCGGACTTGAGGTCGGCCACAGCGTCAGAACGGTAAAGGAGTGTATTGCTGACTGCAAAAAAGATTTCCACCTGCAGACATCCCTGCTGGACAGCAGACTTGTCGCAGGCTCACAGAAAGCTATGGATCGGCTTTCCGAGTCCTATCGCAAAAAATTCATTGAAGGCAGACGCAAGGAGTTTTTTGAGAAGATCACCGCCAGCACCCAGGAAAGACATAAAAAATACGGCGGCCACAGCTTCCAGCTCGAACCCGACATCAAAGAGGGCCGAGGCGGCTTCAGGGATATTCAAACCATGCGCTGGACTGCAAAGGTCCTTTTCGGATTCACCAATATCAGAGATATGGAAATTTCAGGCCTGATCAGTACCGATGAACGATCCCGGCTTGAAGAAAGCTCCGAAGCCCTGGTCAGGATCAGGAACCGCCTTCATTACCTGAGCGGCAGAAAAAACGACCAGCTCTATTATGAGCACCAGGAAAGTATCGCTCACGCCCTCGGCTATAAAGATTCTCCCGGACAATTTGCTGTTGAATCCTTCATGCAGCAACTCTACAGGAATCTGCAATCCATCAAAGTCTCAACAGACCTGTTTTTTGAGTATACCTCGGAAAAAATCTCCAGAAATAAACCGAGCGTCAAAGACCGGTCAATCGACGAAGATCTTGAAATCTTCAACGGTCGCATAAGACTCGCAGACCCCTCCCGAATTCCTGAAAAGCCTGCCCTGCTGATGTCCCTGTTCAGCCGTGCCGCGGAATCCGGCCTGCCGATCCATTACCGGACACGGCAGGCTATTGCCGACAATCTGCTCCTGATCGATGACAGATTCCGCAACTCGAGACAGAATGCCCGGTATTTTCTGAACGCCCTGAAGATCAATGTCAATAAAGAAGACCTGCTCACGCTCCTTCTGGAAACCGGACTGCTGGTCAGGTACATTCCGGAATTCGGCAAAATCGAATCTCTTGCCCAGCACGATATTTACCATACCAATACTGTGGATCGCCACCTTCTGCAGACTGTTTCGGAAACAACCGCTCTCTCGCAGGAGTATCCTGAAATCTTTACCGACATAACCTCCCACAATGTCCTGTATCTGGCGGCTCTCCTGCATGATATCGGCAAAGGAAGCGGGAAAGAACACTCTGCGGAAGGCGCAGAAATTGCCCGTGGAGTCGGGTTCCGCCTTGGCTTGGCGGAGCAGGAGGTGGATGACCTTGATTTTCTGATCAGAAACCATCTCTTCATGGCCCACACCGCCCAGCGCCGTGATCTTGAAGATGAAACCCTGATCAGCAGGTTTGCAGAGCATATCGGCAACAGCAACATGCTGAACATGTTGTACCTGCTGTCGATTGCCGACGCCAAGGCAACCGGACCTGCATCATGGAGCGAATGGAAAGGAACTCTTCTCCAGGAGCTCTTTCTCAAAACCGCAATTTTCTTCGATCACAAGGGAAAAGCAAAACCTGATCTCAGTTCTGCCGTTCAATGGATGCGGGACAAGGTCAGATCCCTCATTGACCCGTCTGAAGTCCAGAATGTCGACGCTCTTCCCGATGAATACCTGACAAGTTTCACTCCGGAAGAAATAAAAATTCATTTGAAAATGCGTGAGCAACTGAAAGACCACAAGATCGTTTCAGCTCCTGCAGACCGAGGCAGCTATTGGTCCATCCTTGTTGTAAGCACCGACAAGACTGGACTTCTGGCAAAGATCTGCGGCACTCTTACCCTGAACAACCTGAGAGTTCTGGCGGCAAAAATCAACACCTGGCCCGACGGAACGGTTGTGGACCAGATTGATGTCAGACCTGATTTCAACACCAGCTTTATCGAGCAGGACTGGAACAAGCTTAACACCGACCTTGCAAAAGCCGTGGATAACCGTCTCGGACTTTCCCATCGGCTTGCAGACCGGCTCAACCCGCTGCACGGGGCAAGAAAAGGAGCGAAGAGGAGCCGTCACCAGGCAAAAGTGGTCACGGATAACAAAACTTCAGACCAGTACACCATCATCGAAATCCACGCCGATGACCAGCCGGCGCTTCTGTACAACATCACCAGGACCCTTGCCGACTTTGAGCTGAATATCTCGCGGGCAATGATTTCCACGCGCCTCGAACAACTCGTTGACGTTTTTTACCTGCAGACCCCGGACAAGAAAAAAATCGAAAACAGCGAGACCCTTGATGAGATAAAAAAAGCCCTGCTGTATACAGTCAGTCCCTGAACAGACTCGACCCGGACGAACAAACGGGCACCTGTTACAAAATTGTCAAGAATCAACCACAATATTTTGTTAAGGAGAAAAAAAATGGCTATTACCAAATCCCAGATCCTGAAGATCATCAAGGAACAGAATGTACGTTTTTTCAGATTGCAGTTCGTAGACGTAAACGGCTTCATGAAAAACGTCGCAATCCCTCTCAGCCAGATCGAAAAAGCCCTGGACGGGCAGATGATGTTTGACGGGTCTTCAATCGACGGTTTTGCCCGGATCAACGAGTCAGACATGTACCTCAAGCCCGATTACGACACCTTCGTCGTTCTTCCCTGGCGTAAAATCGACGGCAAAGCCGCTGCGAGAATTATCTGCGATATCGCCCTCCCGGATGGAACTCCATACGTGGGCTGCCCAAGGGTCAACCTGAAACGCGTTCTGGCCGAAGCAAAAAAAATGGGCTACACCATGAACGTTGGAACCGAGGCCGAATTTTTCCTGTTTGAGAGAGACGAGGAGGGTCTTTCAACCACGATCACCAACGACTCGGCAGGATATTTCAGCGTCGACCCTGATGATACCGGCATCAACTGCCGCCGCGAAATCATCGAGACCCTTGAAGAAATGGGCTTTGAAATCGAAGCTTCGCACCACGAAGTTGCGGAAGGCCAGCATGAAGTCAATTTCAAATATGCCGATGCCCTTACCTGTGCAGACAACACCGTTACTTTCAAATGGGTCGTCAAAACAATCGCCAAGAAACATGGGCTTCACGCAACATTTATGCCTAAACCGGTTTTCGGGATCAACGGTTCCGGTATGCACACCAACCAGTCACTGTTCGACCTGAAAGGCAACAATGTTTTCTTCGACAAAAAAGACCCCCTCCAGCTCAGCAAGTTGGCATACCAGTATATTGCAGGAATCGCCAAGAACGCCCGGGGCTTTGCCGCAGTCACCAACCCGCTGGTCAATTCATACAAGCGCCTGGTTCCGGGCTATGAAGCTCCGGTATACGTGGCATGGTCTGCATCCAATCGCAGCGCCCTGATGCGTATTCCGGCTTCCCGTGGTCTCGGCACCAGGGTCGAGGTGCGTTGCCCTGATCCAACCTGCAACCCCTATCTTGCCTTTGCGATGATGCTGAATTCCGGACTTGACGGGATAAAAAACAACCTGACACCTCCTAAATCAACCAATGTCAATATCTACAAGATGACCCCGAACCAGATGCGGAGGGCGAAAATCCAGAGCATGCCATCTTCACTTCTGGAAGCCCTGAACGAATTCAAAAAAAACCGGATTGCCAAAGAAACGCTGGGAAGCCACATTTTCGAAAAGTACGTGATCGGCAAGGAAAAGGAGTGGGACGCATACCGGATTGCAGTTACCGACTGGGAACTTGATACATATATTGATATCTACTGATCCCCGACGTCGCAAAAACAGCAACGATAAGACTGCCGAGTGCCTCTTGACATTCGGCAGTTTTATTTATTTCTTTTTCCACCGGGCATCATCAGTAACATTCACAGGCATGCACCTCCCACCCATCATCCACGCATCGATTCCCAACAAATAAGTTCTTGCCTAGGTAACCTTTTGTTTTTTATAGTAAATTTGCTATAATCTCTTGCAAAATAACCAGAATAAGGTTTTAAGAAGGCGAGCCTGTCTTTTTCTGGGTGCCCTTGCCGGCCCTTCCAGGAAACGTTAAATAACTAAACTTCTTTATGAACTTGCGTTGAAAAAAAATGAAGAACAAATTTACAACCCTGCTCATCCTTGCTGCGCTGGTGTCTGGTATTTACATCTTTCTCACCACACTCCTTACTAATTTTCTCTCAGGTCCTCGACTGAAAGCCATTCTGATCAAGCCGGTAGAGAAGGCCCTGGCAAGAAACGTTGAAATTGGCACGATCAAAGTTTCCATCTTCAAAGGGATCAACTTCACAAACCTTGTTATCAAGGATCAAAACCCTGAAGAAACCTTCGCCTCAATAGACTCGTTCAACCTGCATTATGAACTGCTGCCTCTTTTGCAGGGGAAGCTTGTCATCAAATCCGTTCAGGTCAATAATCCCAAGCTCAATATTGTAAAAAACAAGAGAGGAATTCTCAATCTCGCGAACATCGGCAAACCGGTAAAAGGGCAAAAAGTTGAGGATGACCCCAGTCAAGAGTATGTTGATCCGTTGCCCCTTGCCCTCACCTTTGAAAGTGTTTCTGTCAGCAAGGGCACCCTCACCTTCACAGATCTGACCGGGGAGCTTCCCCGCATTGACGCAAATGGCGATGCCGCCCTCTCCATATCCCTCGGCAAAGATCTGGCAAGCACCTCGATTTCCGGGACGACTACCATTCTGGCCAACGGAATTTATAAAGACCAGAAACCTGTGCTGATGCTTGACGGGAGGTTCACCCAAAAAGCATTCAGTTTCCAGGGCAATATCAGCATGGGGTTTGAAAAACTTATTTTTAATGGCATTGTCGACAACTACGCCTCCCGACCGGAGATCAAACTGAACGTCAACTCATCAAGACTCAATCTCGACAACATCACAACCCTGATTAACTCACAGAAAACCACTGGGAAAAAAAAACCTGCAGAAACAGCGCCGCCAATCCCGACTCTGACCGAAGCTGCTGAGATAAGCGAACCCGTCACCGGAGAAGTCAACCAGGCACCTGCCGATGCAATTCCGGCCCTGGCACCGGAAACTGGCCAGGCGGCTTTACCCACACCTCCCACAGTTGAACCTGTGCAACCTGCGGCCCAAGAAACCCTGGAAGTAGAAGGAGTTGCAGCACAATCCTCCTCGCCTGCCGGAAAAGAGCCTGCCGCAAAAACCCAGAATTTCTCCTGTCTTGGAGATATCACCATTTCAGAACTGATCAGCACAAAGTTCAAAGCCAGAAACATCAAGGTTTATTACAGCCTCAACAACCATGTCGTCACCCTGAAGAATTTCAGCGGTGAAATTTTCGGAGGCAACATTATCGGCAACGTTATCCTTGATCTTAAACCGCAGGAGCCAATCTTCACCGGTGACTTGAAAGCGAAAGGGATAGCACTCTCGGAACTCCTTGAAAAACTCGGGAAGCCGACAGAAAATCTGTCTGGAGCCCTCACAACCAGTCTCACCTTCAATGGAACCGGTCTTGAGTGGCCCACACTGCAGAACACCCTCTCCGGTGAGGGAGACTACCTCCTCGCAGATGGCGGGATAAAGTCTCCGATCTCATCGGCCTTAGCCGCGCTGCTTGAAATTCCTGAAGTGGAGAATCTGCGCTTTAAAGATCTGACGGGATCACTCAAAATCGTCAACGGCGACGTCCAGCTGACCGCATCTCTCACAAGTTCACAGTTTGATCTGAAAGGTGAGGGCCGAATCGGCCTCAACGGGAATCTTGATCTGCCTCTCACACTTCTCCTTTCACAGGAGAACAGCCTGAAACTTGCAGAAAAAAGCGCTTACAGCAACTATCTTGCCGATGATCAGGGGCGAATTTCCCTGCACGTTCTGCTCCAAGGTTCAACCAATGAACCAAAGCTCCGCTTTGACGAAAAAGAGAGCGTGAACCGGGTGCAGAAGATTGTCGTCAAGAAAGCGGAGGAGAAGCTCGGGGAAGCCATCAAAAAGGAATTGGGCGTCAGCCCTGAACAGGGAGATATTGTGAAAGGGCTGTCAGAAAAATTCCTGAACGAAATGTTTAAGAAGTAGGGCTCATTACGAAAAAAGCCAACCTGCGCACGGTTTACACTCAGAAACCCCTTCCGGCGCCTCTACCGCCAAGATGAATCATGCTCCCAGTTTTTTCCTGCCCGGCAACCGAGAGAACGAACCCTCGGAGCATACATTCTCCAAACCCCTTCGAATTCAGATAAATCTCAACCTCCCTTCGCGCCAGTTCCGGAGTGTTGTTGCTTTCACTCAAATGAGCCAGAACCACATGTTCCAAGCCATCATGAATCAGCTCGGCAAGTAACTCTGCCGCCTCTGAGTTTGCCAGATGTCCTTCTTTTGAGCGGATCCTCTGCTGCAGATGTGGTGGATAGCTCCCGTTCCTGAGCATCACCGGATCATGGTTACATTCCAGAATCAACCCGTTGCAGCCGCCGAGACGATGCTGCATCACCCTTGAAACGCTGCCGGTATCTGTGCAGTAACCGACGGACAACCCCTGATATCCGATCACAAATCCCAAAGGATCAACAACGTCGTGGGAAACCGAGAAAGGATGAATAACCAGTTCATCTAGGGAGAAAGTCCGTCCGGCTTGGATTTCGGTCCATCGGGCCACTTTTGCCAGAGTATTTCCAGCCGCCTTCATGGTCGCCGCACTGGCCAGCACAGTCAACCCGAAACGTCTGGACAAAGCCTGAACGCCGCGAATATGGTCACTATGTTCATGAGTTACTACAATCGCACTCAGTGATGAAGGATCAACCCCCACGGAAGCAAGGCGCCGTTCCAGCTCAAGACCGGAGAATCCGGCATCAACAAGAATTCGGGTGTCGCCCCCTTCAATGAAAGTCGAATTCCCCTTGCTGCCGCTCCCCAGAACACAGAACCGCATCAGCCTGTCATCCAGTTGTATAGTGTCTTTTGCCGTGGGACCATTCACTTTCCCGTATGACCAAAGCCACCTGTCTGCCGTTTGGTGCTGTCAAGCTCGGCAACTTCCGCAACAATTGCCCTGCAGACAGGAGCCACTACAAGCTGAGCAATCCGGTCCCGCCTGTGTATGGTATACGGGGCGTCCCCGAGATTCACCAAGCCCACCTTTATCTCACCACGATAATCAGCGTCAATTGTTCCCGGGGCGTTGATTACGGTAACACCATGTTTGATCGCGAGTCCGCTTCTCGGCCTGACCTGAATTTCATACCCGGCAGGAATCGAGGCCGCGAAACCTGTGGGGATCAGCAGCCTCTCTCCAGGATCCAGAGTCACCGCCCCTGCCACGTCCGCCTCAATATCCATGCCCGCAGCAAGCTCTGAGTGATATTGCGGCAGATCAAGGTCTTCACCATCATGCGGTCTTAACCGGCAGAAACTGACCCTCACTTCTTGTTGCATGATTCTCACCGCTGAAGTCTTTCAGATTTTCAATCCGAGGACAATCTTCTCATCCACCGGACCAATGACCGACAAACTTAAAGGGCTCCCACTCAACAGACTTTTTGCCATCTCCATAATATGCATCGGCGTAACTCCCTCAAGCCTCTCAGCCACCTCTTCCATGGCTATGCTCCGATGGAAAAACAGTTCATTTCTGGCCAGTCTGGTCATTCTCGCTTCCATATTCTCCGCCGACAGATACATCCCCCCTTTGGTGTAATCAACTGCCCGGGACAGCTCTTCTTCCGTAACCGGTCCTGAAACAAACAGATCCAGCTCAGTTTTCACCAGATCCACCACTTGAAGCAGAGTGTTCGGATCAACCCCGAGATAGATTCCCAGATACCCACTATCCGAATATGAGACCAGATACGAATAAACAGAATAGGCAAGCCCCCGCTTTTCCCGGATCTCCTGGTAGAGCCGCGAACTCATGTTCCCTCCCAGGATAATATTGAGAAGCATCAATTTATAGCGGTCTTCAGAGGTAATCGGCAACCCTTTGGTTCCGAGGACAAGATGGACCTGTTCAAGGGGTTTGTGCACAACCTTCAGCAAAAGTGGTTCAACCGCCGGAGTGACCCGGTGCAGCAGGGAAGGCGACCCAGCAAGTGAAGACAGCTTCTGCTGCCAGAGATCAACAAAGCGTTGATGATCCACACTGCCCGCCGCAACGATGATGATCCTTTCCGGCAGATACTGCTTCCTGACATACTCCAGAAGGATCTCCCGATTGAGCCCTGAAACAACTTCGTGTGATCCGAGAACAGTGTTCCCCAGAGGATGCCCGTTCCAAATCAGGGAGGCGAAGATTTCATGCACCCGGTCGTCAGGAGTGTCCTCAACCATGGCAATTTCCTGCAGAATCACCTGTCTTTCAGACTCAACTTCCTCATCTGAGAACACAGAATTCAGGAAGAGATCTCCGAGAAGATCGACCGCTTTTTCCAGGTGACTGTCAAGAACTGTTGCGTATAGGGAGGTTTGCTCGGTGGAGGTGAAGGCATTGGACATACCGCCCAGCATATCCAGTTCCCTGGCAATCTGCTGAGCGGTTCTGCAACGTGTCCCTTTGAAAAGCATGTGCTCAACGAAATGAGCACTGCCATTATTGAACTCATCCTCGTCACGGGAGCCGGTGTCTATCCATATTCCTATGGAGACCGTCTGAGACGGGAGCTTCTCGGTCACGATCCGGACCGAGTTGTCGAGGACAGTTTTCTGATACATCAATCAGCCGCTAACGCATCCATAGGATACCCGACCATCAATCGAGCAAGGCTTTACGGCTGAGGCGAATTTTCCCGCGCTGATCAATATTGAGAACCTTGACCTCAATGGTATCGCCCTCTTTGACAACATCGGAGACATTCTCAACTCTTTTGTTGTCAAGTTCAGAGATATGGACCAGCCCATCAGTGCCGGGCAGAATCTCAACGAAAGCACCGAAGTCAACAATCTTCTGGACCGTGCCGGTGTACACCTTGCCGATCTCCGCCTCTTCGGTGATCCCCTTGATCTTCGCAGTCACCTCGGCGCCCACCCGACCATCCGGCGCAAAAATACTGACCTTGCCGGAATCATCAACATCAATCTTGACCCCATAATCGGCGCTGAGACCCTTGATGATTTTTCCTCCCGGGCCAATCAGATCACGGATCTTGTCCGGGTTTATCTGCATGCTGAATATTTTCGGCGCATGCTCCGGAAGCTCAGCCCGCGGTTCGGCGATCCCTTCCTGCATCTTGCCGAGGATGTGCAACCGCCCGGCTTTTGCCTGATCAAGGGCACGGCCCATGATCTCCTTGGAAACCCCGGCAATCTTGATATCCATCTGCAATGCGGTAATGCCTTCATCGGTACCGGTCACCTTGAAATCCATGTCGCCAAGATGGTCCTCATCGCCAAGAATATCAGACAACACCACAATCTTGTCATCCTCCTTGATCAGTCCCATGGCAATACCGGCCACCGGCTTTCTGATCGGCACGCCGGCATCCATCAGCGCCATGCTGCCGCCACAGACGGTAGCCATGGATGAAGACCCGTTGGACTCGGTGATCTCGGACACGATTCGCAAGGTGTAAGGGAATTTCTCACGATCCGGCAGAACCGCTTTGATGGCCCTGGTTGCAAGCGCGCCGTGACCGATATCCCGCCGGCTGGGGCCTCTCATAAACCTGACCTCTCCCACACAGTAGGGAGGAAAATTGTAATGGAGCATAAAGGGGTTGAAATCCATGCCATACAACGATTCAACCCGCTGTTCGTCTTCACCGCTGCCAAGGGTTGCGGTAACGATGGCCTGCGTCTCACCCCTGGTGAACAGCGAGGAGCCGTGGACCATCGGCAAAGCGCCGACTTCACACTGGATGGGACGGATTTCGTCCATCCGGCGGCCATCGATCCGGGCATCTTCCTTGACAATCCGGTCACGCATCATCCGCTTGTTCAGTTCTTTGAACGCCGCCTTGATTTCGGTTTCCGATTCGGGAAATTCACCCGCCAGAGCCTCGACCACCCGATCCTGAAGATCTTTATGCGCGGCGCTTCGCTCCATTTTGTCCTTGACGACAATGACCTTCTGCATGTCGCCTGCGGCAACATCAGCCACCCTTTTCTGCATCTCGACATTCACCGGCTTGGGGATAACGGTCATCTTGGTTTTCCCGACCGCCTCCCGCATCTCCTCCTGGATAGCAAGGATCGGCTGCAAACACTCATGCCCAAAGAAAATACCGGCCAGCACCTCCGCCTCGGAAAGGCTGTCGGCGCCGCCCTCGACCATCACAACCGCATCTTTGGTGCCGGCAACGATCAGGTCCATTCTGGAATTCGCCTGCTGGTCCTGGGTCGGATTCACCACATACTGCCCGTCGATGTACCCGACTCGAACTCCGGCAATCGGACCCAGAAAAGGGATATTGGATATCCCGAGAGCACAGGACGCGCCAACCATGGCCAGCATGTCAGGATCATTCTGTTTATCGGCAGAAAGGACGGTGCTGATAACCTGGGTCTCATTCTGATATCCTTCCGCAAACAACGGGCGCAACGGACGATCGATGAACCGGCAGGTCAAGGTCTCTTTTTCGGTCGGACGACCGATTTCCCGTCTGAAGAAGCTCCCCGGAATACGGCCAACCGCATAAAAACGTTCCTGATACTCTACGGTCAGGGGTAAAAAATCTGCATTCGGATTGGCAGACGGTGCCGCCGTGGCAGTCACCAGGACCACCGTATCTCCATAAGTGACCACAACCGCCCCACCGGCCTGTTTGGCGATCCTCCCGGTTTCGATGGTCATGTTTCTGCCACCTACTTCAACTTCTACTTTTTTATACATGTACACTCCTAAGCGTTCATCCGCTAATCCTGCAAAGCGAGACAAAAATCATCACAACAGCACTTTACAGGTTTTGATAGTTGACTCATCCACCACACCTGCGCCATTTCGCATTTATGGTACAAAAAGAGTCCAAATTCTCTGGCATCCTGACATTTTAACGAAATCGAAACGTTACCAGGATCCTCTTCACCTTGAGGATCCGGCAGAGAAAGCAACAATTCAGCCAGAATGAATCGCAGCAGCTTTCACCCTGCGGGTACTCACTTCAGTACCCCCTTGAGGGGTATAAGTTTCGTACGAGCATACGAGCTGCTCAACTTAAGCTTTATTTCCTGATCCCGAGCTCCTTGATCACATTGCGATACCGGTCGACATCCTTCTCCTTGAGATAATTGAGAAGACTCCTTCTCTGCCCTACCAGTTTCAACAGGCCGCGTCGGGAATGATGATCTTTTTTGTGGCTCTGGAAATGCTCGGTCAGATAGGTAATCCGGCTGCTGAGCAGGGCAATCTGCACTTCAGGCGAGCCGGTATCCTTCTCATGTTTACCGAATTTGCCCATGATCTCACGTTTTTCGTCTACTTTTAAGGTCACTGCGTACTCCTCCAAAAAATAATTAACAATTCAGGATATCATAGCCGCTGACGGCCATCGACTCCTACTATATAAGCAATCTGCTCCTCACAGTTTCCACCGTGATCATCCGTTGCATTAAAATCTCTTCTGCAGCAGCCACCCCATCGGCTAAAACGTTGCCATCAACGGCCTCGGCAACCGACAGGAAACCGCTCTGCAACCGCCGCAAACCAGACAGGCAGGCACCGCAACCAAGTACCCTGCCGATATCAGAAGCCAGGGTCCGGATATAGGTGCCTTTACTGCATCGGACTTTTATCTTCAATATATTCCGGGAGAAATCAAGACATTTTATCTCCGGGATTTCCACCTTTCTCGCTTCCCTGCTGATCTCGATCCCTTTTCTCGCATAATAATAAAGCGGTTTTCCTTTGTGCTTCAAGGCTGAATACAAAGGTGGAACCTGCAATTGACTGCCGGTGAATGAGGCCAGACAGCGTGATATCGTCTCTTCGCCGATATCACCCACTTCATTTCTGGCGACGATTTCTCCTTCCAGATCAAAAGTTTCGGTTTCAAGCCCAAGGCACAGCTCGGCTTCATAAACCTTCTCGCCATCCATCAGCCACGGAACAAGCCTGGTTGCCGGGCGGCCGACACACACCACGAGTAAACCCGAGGCAAATGGGTCCAAGGTTCCGGCATGCCCTGTTTTCTTGATTCCCAGGGCTCGTCTGACCTGCTGGACAACCCTGAAAGAAGTTGGCCCCACCGGCTTGTCTATAGGAAAAATTCCAGCTTCTATCGTCACTTCGAGCCGTCATCCATCAGGCTGCAACAAAACCATTCATCCTCTGCCCCTGCTCCATTCCGCTCTGCCTAATGTTCAGAGACCAGAGGCCCAAGTTCATGCAGGAGTTTCTCCTGAATCTCGGCAACCGTGGCACCTTTTAATTTGAATCCGGCAGCATTGCAGTGTCCGCCACCACCGAAGGAACCTGCAATCCTCGCCACATCATAACCACTGCCCTTCGAACGCAAGCTTACGGAAATCATCCCGTCTCTGCTTTCTTTGATGAAGACCGCCACCTTCACCGTCGTCAGCGATCGGGGATAATTTATAAAATTCTCGGTATCCGCCTGGACCGTTCCGGTGCGGGCAAACATCTCGCCGGTCGCTTTGATCACCGCAACCCTGTTCTTGTGAAACAGCTCAAGGGAATCAAGAACCATCTGGAGGAGCTGCAACCGGTTCGAGGTGAAATTATCAAAGAGCTTGCCGGCAACCTCGGAGGGTTTGACCCCTTTGCCGATCAATTCGCCGGCCACCCTGAACGTATCAGCCGTAGTCGAAGAATACTTAAAAGAACCGGTGTCGGAGACAATTGCGGCATAAAGACAGTAGGCGGCCTCATAGGAAATATCCGCTTTGAGGGCCGCAGCCAGGTCACAAATCATCTCTCCGGTAGAGGCGCGTTTACTGTCGACCCATTGAATATCGCCAAAGGGTTTATGCCCGGCGTGATGGTCAATCATCACAAAAGGGTGAACGCTCAACAACCGCTCTCTTTCACGACCAAGGCGTGCCTGGTCACCACAGTCAACCGCCACCGCGCAATCAAATCCCGACAGCGCCGGCAGTTTCGTCACCAGGTTCCGACACCCCGGCATGAATTCATACAGGTGTCCGACCTCCTCCTCTGCATATAATACGACATCCTTGCCAAGGGATTTGAGAATCTCGGAAAGCGCCAGCTGTGACCCGAGAGCATCGCCATCCGGGTATATATGGGTGGCCAGCAGAATTCTGTTTGCACCGGCAATGGTCGCGACTACTTCGTCAGGAGGCTTGATCATCTTTTTCGGCTATCTCGCGAAACAATTTATCCATCTCAGCCTGGCGCTCCAGGCTGACATCGTAGACGAATTCGAGATCCGGGACGTACCTCAACCCAAGCTCCCGGGCAAGGTGCGACCGCATGAATCCCCTGGCGCTGGCCAGCCCATCGCCGACTTTTTCCGGATCCTGGCCGAAACAACTGAACTTCACCCGGGCCAGGCGCAGATCAGAGGTGATCTCCACTGCGGTAATCGTCACATTATAGAGACGCGGATCCTTCACCTTCCGCAAAAGGAGCATGGCGATCTCATTCTTAATACTGTCCGCCACCCTTGCAGGTCTGCGCCCTGTTTTTTTGCCAAGCTCCGGCAGAGCGAACCTGGATCGTGATCCTTTGCCCGTCATAATTACAGCTCTCCGGCCACCTCTTCCATAATGAAGGCTTCCAGGACATCACCAGGTTTGATATCATTGTAGTTCTCTATACTAATACCACATTCAAACCCGGACTGTACTTCTTTCACATCGTCTTTGAAGCGGCGCAGCGAACCAATCTTCCCGGTATAGACGACCACTCCGTCCCGGACAATCCGGACCTTGGAATTCCGGTCAACCCGACCATCAGACACATAACTGCCGGCAATGGTCCCGGCCTTGGGATGATTAAACGTTTCCCTCACTTCGATGGTCCCGATGACCTTCTCGACAAAAGTCGGATCAAGCAGCCCGGTCATGGCACCCCTGATATCGTCAAGAGCGTGGTAAATAACATCATAGAATCTCATGTCCACATTCTCGGCGGCGGCAAGCTCCTTGGCCTTGACTCCGGGCCTGACGTTAAATCCGAAGATCAATGCGTCCGAGGCCGAAGCAAGGAGAATGTCGGATTCAATGATCGCGCCGGTACCCTGATGCAGCACTTTGACCTTGACCTGATCGGTCCCGAGTTTTTCGATCGCCGAGCTGAAGGCCTCCAGGGTTCCCTGAACGTCGGCCCGCAACACAACCCGCAGTTCCTTCATTTCTCCTTCCTGGAGATGTTCGAAAAGATTTTCCAGTGAAATCTTGGTGGTGGAAGCAAGCTCCGTTTCCCGTAATTTCATCTGCCGCTGGTTGGCAATAGTCTTGGCCATCTTTTCGTCCGGAACCACCACAAACTCGTCCCCGGCCCTGGGGACCCCGCTGAGACCATGCACTTCAACAGGCATTGAAGGCCCGGCTTCTTCAACAATGGATCCCTTGTCATTATGCATTGACCGGACACGTCCGAAATGTTCGCCAACCACAAACGAATCACCGACTCTCAGGGTGCCGTGCTGGACCAGAATGGTCGCAACCGGGCCCCTTCCCTTGTGGAGTTGGGCTTCGACAACCCAACCTTTCGCCTTTCTGGCGGGATCGGCTTTCAGTTCCAGAATCTCGGCCTGGAGCAGAATCTGCTCCAGAAGTTCTTCAATCCCGATATTCTGCTTGGCTGAAGTCTCACAGTATATGGTCTGTCCGCCCCATTCTTCGGGAGAAAGATCATACTCTGCAAGCTCCCCTTTAACCCGGTCAACATTCGCATCCGGCTTGTCAATTTTGTTTACTGCGACCACGATCGGCACATCGGCTGCCCGGGCATGACTTATCGCCTCACGGGTCTGGTCCATCACGCCATCGTCGGCAGCCACCACCAGCACAACCACATCCGTGACTTTGGCGCCGCGTGACCTCATCTCGGTGAACGCCGCATGACCCGGGGTGTCAAGAAAGACCACGTCACCGTGATTCGACCGCACATAATGCGCTCCTATATGCTGGGTGATGCCCCCGGCCTCTCCCGCTGCCACATCAGTTTTCCGGATGGCATCAAGAATGGACGTCTTGCCATGGTCAACATGCCCCATCACCGTCACCACCGGCGGTCTTGGAACTTCTTCCCCACCGCTGTAGGTTTCTTCGAGGTTGATAACAGCCTGCTCTTCGGTGATCCCCTGTTCAACTTCGTACCCGAAATCATTGGCCACCAGAGTTGCCGTTTCCACATCAAGGGCCTGGTTCAAGGTTGCCATAACTCCCAACCCCATAAGGTTTGCGATAATCTCGTGTCCCTTGACCCCCATCCGATGCGCAAAATCGCTCACGGTGATGGTCTCAAAAACCTTAATCCGCTTTTTAATTGCCTTGGTTTCGGCGACCTCGGATCCGGAATCATGTTGCTTGGATTTCTTGCCTCCTCCCCGGCGGACTCTGCCCACTCTGAGCCCTCCGGACAAACGGCCGCCAAAAGCATCGACATCTTCCATGTCGACATCAACGCGTCCTTTTCGTTTCCCGCCTCCTCCTTTCTTCTGGCGCTCCCGGGCCGTGGGGTCAGGACTGAACTTCACATACCTCTTCCCCTTCTTCCCTTTATCGGCAGCATCATCATCCAGAATCTCCGGAGTCCTGATCTCTTCGTTTTTAGGCTTGGCTACCGCCTTCCCTTTCTTCTCTGATTTTTTGGGCCGCTGGGGTCGTGCCTCTTCTTCAGGAAGGATAATGGCTGACCTTTTGATAACCTTGGCCAATCCTGTGCGCTTATTCGACACCACCTTGGCAGGCTCCTCAACAACCGGCGTTTCCCTTTCGTTCTTATCTTCAGTTATTGGCTCACCGACAATCTGATCGCCTTCAGAAAGAGCCTCATCCGCAGGTTTCGCAGGAGGAATAGGCGGCGGCTCACCTTCGGTAACCGCTACCGCAGCAGCCTCGGATTGAACGGGCTCCTGCGTCTCTTCAATGTCCTTTTCAACCACAACCACTTCCGGTTCGGCCTGCTCAGGAGCACTCTCTTTTCCAGGTGATTCTTCAACCGGCTCTGCGGCGCTCGACGCGGCTTCCGGAGTTTCTGCCGGCGGTTCCTCGGCCACTACCATTTTGGTTCGCCGGCGGATGATGGTCGTTTTCCCTTCCGACTGGATTCTCTTCCGCTCAGTCTTGGTCTCGATAAGACCGAGTTGCTGACGTGCTTCATCGGCCACAGCATCATCCAGGGCGGAACTGTGAGATTTCACGTCAAAACCCATCCCAATGAGCTTATCCACCATCTCCTTGTTTTCAATCCCTGCTTCTTTCGCCAATGTGTATACTCTGACCTTCGCCATTCTTAAAACTCCTGATCAAATGCCATTTGCACCCTCAGTCGGCAATATACCTGCCTGACAGTGCTGCTGATCCTCATGAAATAATCCGTTCAAAACCGCTGCAATCTATTCAGTGTCGGGAATGGCTCACTGGCCAATCTTTTTAATCCGTGGCCGGAAACAGCCCCCGCTACACTCAGCAAAGGGAAATCTCAAAACAGGTTCTCAATCTCAACCATATCGAGCTCCGTTACCCGCAGAGCCCTCTTCAACCCCTTCCTGTTCCTGACCAATCTCCCCAGACACCCAGTGTCGTTACAACAATAAACGCCCCTTCCTGCCGATTTTTTCACCCCATCGAGCTGCAACACCCCACTGCTTCCTGCAACAGTAAATCTTAACAGATCGGCAGGATTCTTTCTGATCCTGCAGCCGAAACAGGTCCGGATCGGGGTCGCCCCCCCCTGGTCACTCTCCGTTTGCGTCTGCATCCTGTTTTTCAGATTTCACCGATTCTTTGTCACTATTATCCGGTCCGCGCCCATCGTCAGGATCGGTCGGTCCAGGTTCTGCAGGGAGTGGCACCTTGGCAGCATTCACAATCAGCCTCAGAGCCTTGTCATCATCAATATTTTCAAATTCGGTAAGATCTTCAACGGTGGCAGCCGCCAGTTCCTTTGCAGATGTGATCCCGGAATCATACAGTCGTTCGGCAAGTTTGTCGTCTACGCCTTCCACCTTCAACAGCGACCTGTACCCCTGTTCCATTGACTTGGCGTATTTCTGCTCGCCCTTCACATCTATGTTCCAGCCCAGGAGTTTAGACGCCAGCCTGACGTTCTGTCCCTGCCTGCCGATGGCAAGGGAAAGCTGATCTTCAGGGGCTATGACCAGAAGGGTCTTTTTCTCCTCATCAACCACTACCATGGAGATCTGGGCAGGCGCCAGAGCGTTTGACACAAACCTGGCCGGGTCCGGACTCCACGGCACAATATCAATCTTCTCGCCTTGAAGTTCCTGGACAACGTTTTGAACCCTGGACCCCTTCATGCCGACACAGGCACCGACCGGATCAACATCCATCTCTGAAGACGACACCGCAATTTTGGCCCGGGACCCCGGTTCCCGGCAGACACCCATGATTGTTACAACGCCTTCGGCAATCTCCGGGACCTCTTCCGTAAAAAGCTGCGCCAGAAACCGGTCATCGGTACGGCTCAGGACCAGAGGCGAATCACGGGCATCCTTCTTGACCTCAAGAAGATACGCACGGATCCGGTCCCCCTGCCGATAGGACCTTCTGGGCATCTGCTGACTTGCAGGAAGGATCGCATCCGTTCGGCCAAGATTGACAACGGTGTTCCCGCGCTCAAATCTCTGCACGATACCGTTGATGATCTCACCCTGCCGTTCTTTATACATGTCATAGATCACATTGGTTTCAGCATCTTTCATACGCTGGATAATCACCTGCTTGGCTGACTGGGCTGCAATCCTGCCAAGTTCGGAAACATTATCCATCTTCGAGCCGATATCATCTCCAAGTTCAACCTCGGGATCAAGAGCCAGAGCGTCCTCCATGGATATTTCGGTCTGGTCATCCTCAACCTTTTCGACCACGGTACGGAACTGAAAAAGCTCTATTTCACCAAGCTCTTCATTAAATCGCACCTCCATATCACGGCGCTGTCCGAATTTCTTCCGGGCCGCCTGCATAACGGCATCTTCAAGACTTTCTATCAGCAGGTTACGGTCAATTCCCTTGTCTCTGCTGATCTGATCAACTATTCTGCTCAGTTCTGAAAACATGTCTTATCTCCAAAAAAGCATTCGTTCTTCATAAACGTTGCCATATCACTTGCAAATGCATCCGGCATAACCGGACTATATTATACATCTCAAGGGTTGATCAACCCGCCAATATTAAAACGCAACCAATCCCAATCATGCTCCAACATGGTGACTAGAACTCAATCACCAGCCTGGCCTTCCTGATTGCCGTAAGAGCGACCTCTTGCTCCCTGCCGTTGCTCTCTATCACAACAGTCTCGCCCTGGACCTTCCGGATGGTTCCAACCAGTTCATCCGAATCATCGTGCATGAGCAGTTTTACTTTTTTCCCCAGGTTTCTCGTAAAATCACGTCCGGTGGTAAGAGGTCGGTCCAGCCCCGGTGAGGATACTTCCAGGGTATAGGCCTGCTTCAGCAGATCCTCGACATCAAGGAGAATGCTTACTTCCCGGCTTACCCTGGCACAGTCATCAACGCCGATCCCGTTCTCATGGCAGATAATGAGTCGCAGGACGTGGCCATGGGCTTCTCTTCTGAACTGGACTTCAACCAGTTCATATCCCATATCAATCAGAACAGGTTCTGCCAGTTCGGCGATCTGCTGTTCAACGTGATCCTTATAGATTAGTCCCTGGTCGTTCATATAAAAAAAAAAGCGGGCTCCCGGCCCACTTTTCCTTAGAAAGAAAAAGATTTTCAATAAAAACAAACCCCGGCCGGCTACGAATGGCAGGCTGGGCAGCGCAATCGCCACCTTGCGGGACAAGACACACGGAACTTCTGCTGGAGCGGGCAACGGGGTTCGAACCCGCGACTCCAAGCTTGGGAAGCTTGTACTCTACCAACTGAGCTATGCCCGCATCAAGGACGACAATATAATTTATTATGAAGCGATGTCAAGAGGGGAAAACAGCGGAACTCTAAAGATATCTTCGCCGATTTCACGACATACTTGGAACAACGGGCGTCTAGAGGATTGTCCGGATTGCCTGGGTCGCCATGTTAAGAAAAGTAGAAGGGACTATTCCCATCACCAGAATGATCAGGACCAGCATCACCCCCGCCATCTTGATCAGCGGACTCACCGGCACGGGAGTCACCTCGTCTGCAGCGGAACAATAGGCGACTCTTACCACTGAGAGATAGTAGTAGATCGAAATCGCGGTATTGATCGCCGCCATGATGACCACGGCAAGATACCCTTGTTTCAAGGCCCCGGTCAGCAACATGAATTTACCCATGAATCCTGCAAATGGGGGGATTCCGGCCAGAGCAAACATGGAAATACCAAGAATAAGGGCCAGCAGTGGCGCTCTCTGGTAAAGACCTGTCAGATCATCAATCTGCAGATTCTCACCTTTGCCGGCGACGTTACAGATCACCAGGAAACAGGCCAGGTTCATCACCAGATAGGCAACAATGTAAAATACTGAAGTCGCATATCCCGTCTCACCCAACACCAGGATACCAAGCATCACATAGCCGGCATGGGCGATACCGGAAAAGCCAAGCATTCTCTTGATGTCTTTCTGGACCAGCGCAAGAAGATTGCCGTAAAACATCGAAAATACAGCGAGGCCACCCAAGAGAAGGCTCGCCGTCTGGCCTTCGGGAAGGTAAAGAGCGGAAACCCTTATCAGAAGGGCAACAGCAGCCAGTTTTGGCACTGAGGCAATGAAAGCGGTGGTCTCATTAGTTGCTCCCTGGTAGACATCCGGAAGCCAGAAGTGGAACGGGAAAAGGCCGAGTTTGAAAAAGAAACCGGCCAGAACCATGGTGATCCCGACAACGGCCGCCGGCTGGTCTGCAATACTGTGAAGCCTTGGCAGCAGCTCACCAAGATAGGTGGTCCCGGTAAGACCAAAAAGATAACTCATCCCGAAAAGCATGATCCCCGTCGCCATCACCCCGAAAAGAATGTACTTGGCGGCAGACTCCATCTGACTTCTGACTCCTGACCGGTCGTCACGCATCGGCACCATCAGATACAGGGCAAAGGATGAAAGCTCAAGGGCAATGAATAGAGAAAGGAGCTCAACGCAACTGACTACCATCATCAACCCGAGAGAACTGAGAAGCATAAACAGATAATACTCTGCCTTGACTTCTTTTTCTATTCCCGGGAATTCATTGCCCAGCAACACCACAACCCCCAGCCCCACAGCAACCAGCAGCTTGAAGAGCTGAGAGAAAAGATCAATCTGATATGCATTGAAAAACAGAGGCCCCTCCTGAAAAAGGGTGAGAGAGGTCACGACAATATTTATGAGCGCAATAAAACCGACCCATAATTTCACCGTCCTGCTGCTGACCTTGAACAGTGAAACCCCGAACAGGATCAGGCATCCGGTAAGAACCCATAATTCAGGAGCGAACAGTTTCATTTTTCACCTTGCAGGATTATTCTCCAATCTGCCTCGTAACCACCGGCCATTGAAGGGAAGTCTTAAAACTTTATCTGCCAATAACGCTTTATTATCAAGGGATCAGCGTCGCCATGGAAATGCCTGCCCCTCCGGCACTATTCACCTGATCCAACAGATTGGCCACACTGGTATGCATGATCTCCATGAAAGGCTCTGGAGAAAGGCCAATCCAGAATACAAACAACAGCAGCGGCGCCAAGGTAGCGATCTCCCGCATGTTGAGATCACCGAGACCCGAGTGCGCGGGATTATTCGTTCCACCCCAGACCACCTTCTGCAACATTCTCAGCATGTAGGCTGCCGCAAGAACCGCCCCGGGGATCGCGCAGCCGGCAATGATCTTGTACTTGGTAAAGCCGCCGACAAGTATGAGAAACTCTCCAACAAACGAATTGGTCCCTGGAAACGCCAGTGATGATAACGAAAAGAAACCGAGAAAGGTGACATACCATGGCATCAGTTTCCCGATCCCCGTGGCGTCGGCAAGTTCCCTGCTGTGTGTCCTCTCGTAGATCATTCCCACACAGAGAAACAGCGCTCCGGTGGTCACACCATGATTAATCATCTGCAGAATCGCGCCTTCAATACCATTCTTATTCAGCACGAATATCCCCAGAGTCACAAAACCCATGTGGCCGACACTTGAGTACGCGATCAGCTTCTTCATGTCGCTCTGGGCCAGAGCCGTAAATCCGCCATAGAGAATCCCGGCCACCGACAGCCAGAGGATGTAGGGCACAAAAAAAAGGGTTGCCTCAGGAGTAATCGGCAGACAGAACCTCAGGAAACCGTATGTGCCCATTTTCAGCAGGACACTGGCCAGGATCACACTCCCAGCAGTGGGTGCTTCAACATGCGCGGCAGGTAACCAGGTGTGGAACGGGAACATCGGAACCTTGATGGCAAACGCCAGGAAAAAAGCGAGAAAAACCAGAACCTGGAACAGGGATGAATATTCCTGCCCCATCATCATCGGAATACTGAAACTGTTATTATGAAGGTACAGCGCGATAATCGCTACCAGAAGCATGACCGAACCGGCAAGGGTATAGAGAAAGAACTTGATCGAGGCATAGGTTTTTCTCGGCCCTCCCCAGATGGCGATCAGGAGATACATCGGGATCAGCATCGCCTCCCAGAGGACATAGAAGAGGACAAAATCAAGAGCCACAAAAACCCCGATCATCGACGCCTCCATGATCAGCAGGCAGACCATGAACTCGCGGACTCTTTTCTGGATATATTTCCAGGACCCGAGAACGCACAGGGGCATCAAGAGGGTGGTCATCAGGACCAGGAGAAGGCTGATGCCGTCAACCCCCAGCGTGTAATTGATGTCAAAGGCAGGAATCCAGGCATGATGTTCACCGAACTGGTATTTGGCGGTGGTGGTGTCAAAACCGAAATACAACGGCATCGATACCGCCGCCGTGAGCAGAGTGACAATCAGGGCCAGGAATCGGGCAAAATTCTCATTACCGGTTAAGAACAGCAAAAGAGCTCCGGCCAGCGGCAGGAAGATCAGAATGCTCAGAAAAGGGGCAACCCCGTCCTTTATGATCAGAAAGTCATTCATTACTATAATCTCCGGATGCCTTTAGCTTAGTTCAATACGTACGCGATAAGCACTACTGCCATGAGTGTGGCCGCGTAGAGCATACTGGTCTGTAACCAGCCGCTCTGCAGACTCCTTCCGGCGCTGCCGACGGATCTCACACTCCTTGCGATGCCATCAACCACCCCATCGATCGCATGCCAGTCAAACCATGACCAGAAACGGGAAATGGTCATCAACGGGAAAAGTCCCAGATACCGGTATCCTTCACTGACCCCATTGTCCACAGCCTGAATGGGCTTGCTGGCAAGCCACTGAAAACCGCGACCGCCCATCCGGTAAAACCAGTCCAGATCAATACTGATGGTCGGTTCGGGTGCAAGCTTCTTGATCAGGAGAAAAAAGCCAAGGGCGGTAAACAGCAGAATCTGCAAACTTTCCGAGACATGGTATCTGCCGTAGACCAGCTCGGCATAGTGTTTGGCCTGCTCCTGGTTGGGCAGCATGTCGTAGAGATATGCAGTATAGCAGCCGATAAAGATGCACAGGAAAGAAGCAATACCCATCGCCCACTGCATATTGGCCGGCGGATCAGCGGCCTTCTCCCAGGTCTCCTTGCTGCAGTTGTTCTTGCCGAACCAGATAAAATAAGGGACCTTCAACCCGGTATGGAGAAATGTTCCCGCAGAAGCGAGCGTCAACAGAAAGGCCGCCCAGTAAATATGCTCTTCAAAACCGGCATAGACAATCATCGATTTACTGACGAAACCGCTGAATAGAGGGAAAGCAGAGATCGACAACCCTCCGATCAGTGTAAAGATAAAGGCCCTGGGCATTTTTTTGTACAAACCGCCAAGCTCGGAGAACTTGCTCTGCCCGGTCATGTACAGGACGGAACCACACCCCATGAACAGGAGACCCTTGTATAGGATGTGAGCAAAGGCATGAGCCACGGCGCCATTGATCGCCATGGCGGTCCCGATCCCGACGCCGGCCACCATATAGCCGACCTGGCTGATAATATGGTAGGCAAGAAGGCGCCGGCAATCATTTTCCAGTACCGCGTAGACAACACCATAGAGTGCCATGAAGACGCCCAGGGGCACCAGAATATCCATGCCGGCGCAGCCCCGAGCCAGGGCGTAGACGGCGGTTTTGGTAGTAAAGGCACACATGAATACCGCCCCGGTCACCGTTGCTTCACCGTAGGCATCGGGAAGCCAGGCGTGCAATGGCGGAACAGCGGCGTTTAAAATAAACCCGATCATGATCAGATAGGTCGGCAGTGTCGGGTTTGCAACATCAAGGAGGTTGAAGGCGATATCTCCGCCTGTTGCTTTGTAATTAAGGACAATACCAGCCAAGAGGACAAGCCCGCCAAAGGTGTGAACAAGCAGATACCGGTAACCGGTAGCCATCGATTTCGGGCCACGTCTGAACCAGACCAGAAATACTGAAGAAAAGGCCATCACTTCCCAGAAGAGGAAAAGAGTCAGATAATCACCGGCAAAAATAGCCCCGATGGAGCCGGACACATAGGTCCAGGCGGCAATGTGCTGCACATCCTCCTCAACATGCAGGCCATAAATTGTCCCGATAATACACATCAGGGTCATGATATAGGCAAAGACCTTGCTCAAGGCGTCAACCCTACCGAAGATCAGCTGCCAGTCCATGAACTGCATGGTCGCATAGGTTCCGGAATCCATCGCCATGGTAAACCCGAAAGCAATACAGGGTATCGCCACCAGGAATATTTTGCGCAGCGGCCCTTTCTGCACGAAAGGCAGAACAAACGCCCCCAGAATCAGAACCAGGGAAGGATGGAAGAAATCACCTGTCATAATAATCCTCCCGGGTCATGATCCCCAGATGCCCAAACCACTTGGAAAGAATGATAATCAGCACACACGCCACAAAACCGAACACCGACCAGAAGAACGGCCAGTGCTCAGGGGTGGTATGGGCGTGATGTTTATCCACAAAAAGAATATCCCAGACTACCAGCAGACCGAGGCCGACATAAGAGAGGCGTATTACGGTCTTTAACCGGTCCCGCAGGAAATCGATCAGCTTTACAATCATCCTGTCACCGCCTTGACAAAATTCATTATGAAGTCCGGATAGATTCCGATGATTACCGAAATAATAGCCGCAAGCATCAACGGCACAACCATGGCAAGAGGGGCCTCTTTGATCCCCTCATACTTTTCACCCTCCGGCCGTTTGCCGAAAAAGGCCTTGATGGTCACCGGCGCAAAATACCCCACATTCAGCAGGGTGCTTGCCAGAAGGACGAGGATGATCCCGAGGTAATGGGTTTCCATCTCAAGGGCGCCCATCAGGAGCTTCCACTTGGTAACAAATCCGGCCACCGGCGGCGCCCCGATCATCGAGAGTGACGCGATGGCAAAGGCGGCAAAGGTGAACGGCATGGTCCTCCCCAGCCCTCCCATTTCAGAGATATTCTTTTTATGAGCCGCAACATAAATAGCACCGGCACAGAAGAAGAGGGTGATCTTTGAGAATGCGTGATTGGCGATATGGATCAGACCACCTTCAATGCCGCTGGTGGTAAGCAGGGCGACCCCGAGAATAATGTACGACAACTGGCTTACCGTCGAATAAGCGAGCCTTGCCTTCAGGTTATCCTTGCTTAAGGCGATGATCGAGGCCATCAAGATCGTGAACGAAACAAAATAGGCAGTCGGGATACCAAGATTCAGGGCCTCCATGGTGTTGGTTCCGAAAACATAAAGCATCACCCGGGTGGTTGAAAAAACACCGACCTTTACCACCGCCACGGCATGGAGCAGAGCGCTGACCGGTGTCGGGGCGACCATTGCTCCCGGCAACCAGTTGTGCAGCGGCATCACGCCCGACTTGGCAAACCCGAGCAGGCAGAAGATATAGAGCATGATCACCAGGGCCGAGTTGGCATCAGCCGGGAAAATGCCGGTATTGATGTTATCGGCAAAGTCGAGAGTGCCGGTCAGGACATAGATCAGGATCATGGCCGGCAATAACAGCCCCTTGGCCGTGGTGGTCAGGTAAACAATATATTTTCTTGCTCCATCGTAGGACTCCCCGTCCTGATGGTGGGCAACCAGTGGATAGGTGCAGACGCTGACGATCTCATAAAAAAGATACATGGTAAAGAGATTGTCTGAGAACGCCACCCCGATCGCCCCGAAGAGAGCCAGTGCGAAACAGGCATTGAACCTGGTCTGGGCATGCTCATGCAGACCGCGCATATACCCCATTGAATAGAACACCGCCAGGATCCACAGGAAAGAGGCAACCATGGCAAAAATCATCGAGAAGGCATCAGCCCGCAGGGTAACACTCAAGCCAGGAAGAATATCAAACATCGTAAAGATCAGGCGATTGCCTTTCAGGACGGTCGGGATCATCGAGGCAACCAGACCGAACATGATCACCGAGGCCACAAAAGAGACCCCTTCCCTCAGATCAGGATGTTTACCGCACCTCATCACCACCAGAGAACCGATCAGTGGTGCCAGGAGTGCATAAAGAAGTTTGCAGGATACTATTTCCATGGGCCGGAATCCTCTGTCAGTTTAGCCTTGCAGTTCGACAACATCTTCGGTATCGATCGACTTGAAGTTTCGATAGACCGCAATAATAATACTGAGGGCGATGGCCGCTTCAGCAGCAGCGATACCCATGATAAAAAGGGTGAATATCTGGCCGGTGGTCGGGTCCGGGGCCAGAAAATGACCGAATGCCATGAAGTTAATTGACGCTCCCGAAAGGATCAGTTCGGCTGAAATCAGCATGCCGATCATGGTTCTCCGGTTTAACAGACCGTAAATCCCCATCCCGAAAAGAAGGGCCGCAATCACCAGATACGTTTCCATGCTGTTGCCCAGATCAAGCACGTTCATTATACCTCCCTCCCTTTGCGGGCCAGGACCAGCGCACCGATAATCGCCAGCAGCAGAACAACCGAAACCAGCTCAAACACCATACTGTATGTAGTCAAGAGCGACTTGCCGATCTCGGGGATGGAGCCCTCGTTCACCTTTACCGCAGCTGCCGGCCACATGGTTGTAGTCCCGAGAATAGCCAACCCCCAGAAGAGAAGCCCCCCGACACTGACACTCACCACGGTGCTGATCGCACCCTGGCGCCCGACCTTCTTCTCGGCGCCGGGATCAGCCAGCATGATCGCAAAAACGATGGTGACACAGACCGCGCCCACATAGATCAGCATTTCCATTGCCGCCAGAAAAGGGCTGTTCAGAAAATAATATAGACCGGCCACCCCGATCAGACACATGGCCAGTCCGGAAACCGCCCGGGGAAGTCTGACCGAACTGGTGGCAATGATGCCACCGACAACCGTCACGGCAACAATGAAAAGAAAGACCAGGCCGGTAAGACCTTCTGCGGTAAACAAAGAGACCATCAGCTTTTTTCCTCAAGTCTTTTTAATAGGTCAAATATAAAAGCCTCTTTCCGGGGACCGGCAAGATTATAATCCTTCGAGAAATCAATGGCTCCGAACTTACAGCTTTCAACACACTGTCCGCACAGGCTGCATTTGGTGAAGTCAAGGGTGTACATGGTCAATGATTTGGTTTTTGCCCCTTCCGTTTTTTCCCCGGCGAGGGTGATGCAGTTTGAAGGGCAGGTTTTCTGACACATGCCGCAGACCACACATTTGGGCAAACCGGTCTCCTCATCACCCACCAGTTCAATATGCCCCCGGTAGCGTGGAGTCATTTTCAAGCTTTCATGGGGATACTGGAGGGTCACCACCGGCTTGCACATATAACGGAAAGTGATGCCGAGTCCGACCGCCAGACTCTTGGTGCCGCCAAACAAATCTTTAAAATATCCGCTCATGTCATTGCGCTCCCATCAGCATGGGCCAGAATTTAAGCCAGCCCCCAGTAAGCAGCAGGTTTATCAGGGCAAGAGGGATAAGAACCTTCCAAGACAGGTTCAGAAGCCCCCAGAGGGTCGTTCTCGGGTAAGTCCAACGGATCCACATCACGCAGAAGATCAGGAAATAAATCTTCGCCAGGAACCACCACCAACCGGGCCACAGACCGAATGGGCATTGCCAGCCGCCAAGAAACAGGATGCTGGTAAGACCGCAGCCGATGACAATATTCGCGTACTCGCCCATGAAAAAGACCCCGAAACCCATTCCGGAGTATTCAGTATGAAATCCGGCGATCAACTCACTTTCCGCCTCACCCAGATCGAACGGGGCGCGGTTGGTCTCAGCCAGGGAGCAGACGAAAAAGATCAGGAACGACATCCACAGCAGCGGGCTTGCCGAAAACCTGAAAACATACCAGTCGAACATGTTGCCGGATTGCTGCAGAACAATGTCCCGCAAGTTGAGGGTATGGGTGATCATGACCATGGTGATCACCGTAATCAGCATCGGGATCTCATAGGCCACATTCTGGGAGACCGCCCTGGCAGCAGAGATCACGGCATATTTATTGGCCGATCCCCAGCCGCCGAGCAGGAGTCCCATGACATTCACCGAAGCAAAGGCAAAGATCATCAGGAGACCGATATCGATATTTCTGGCAACCAGTGTCTCGCTGAAAGGGATGGTGACGAAAGACATCACCGCCGGCACCAGGACCAGCAGCGGCGCGACCTTGAACAGCAGCGGGTCAACCCCCTTGGGAACAATTAACTGCTTGGTCATCAACTTGATGCCGTCGGCCAGGGGTTGCAGCAACCCGAAGGGGCCTACTTCTTTCGGTCCGATCCGGCACTGGATATGAGCACAGACCTTCCGCTCAAGCCAGACCAGATAGGCGGCGTTGCCTGCTGCAAAAGCAATAAGGGCAATCAGAGCAATAATTACCCGCCACAGATCCAACGGCAGGAGCGGCCACAGAGCGTACAGGCCGAAACCGGCCACGGGCAATGCAATCAGGCTGGGTATGATAAAGGGGGTGAATACCCGTCTCGTTTCAGGAAGCGGAATCATTTTCTTCTCCTTACCTGTCAATCTCGGGAATGACCAGATCCAGGCTGCCCATCAATGCCAGAGCATCTGCCAGAAGCATCCCCTGACAGGCCTCGCCGTACAGACTCATATTGGAAAAAGTCGGTGACCTGAGCTTCAGCCGATAAGCGGTGTTGCTCCCGTCACTGACCAGCCTGACTCCAAAGGTACCCCTTGCCGCCTCGACACAGGCATAATAGTCACCGGGTTCCGGTTTCACTATTTTCGGAACCTTGGGCGCGATATACTCACCCTCCGGCAATTTGGCGATGGCCTGCTCGACAATCCTCATACTCTGCTCAATCTCATCCATCCTGACCATATAGCGGGCCATGGAATCGCACTCTGAATAGACCGGGACATCAAAATCAAATTCCGGGTACACCGAATACGGCTCGTTTTTCCGCACATCATACTGAACCCCGGATCCCCTGAGAACAGGGCCTGTCGCCCCGTAACGGCGGCACATCTCCTCGGGCAGAATGCCGATGCCCTTCAACCTCTTGATCATGATGATGTTCTTGGTCACCAGATTGTGATAATCAGGCATCCGCTCTCTGAGCCTCTTGATAAAGGCAGTGGTCCCGGCAATAAACTCGTCATCGATATCGTTATAAACCCCGCCGAAACGGAAATAACAGAAAGTAAGCCTCGCCCCGGTCACCGATTCCAGCAGGTCGAGAATCTTTTCACGATCGTCAAATGCATAGAGAAGCGGGGTGAACCCGCCAAGGTCAAGCACGAAAGCGCCGAACCAGAGAAGATGGCTGGCGATCCGGTTGAGTTCAACGGTGATCACCCGGATATATTCGGCCCGCTCCGGCACTTCGATTCCCGCCGCCCGTTCAACCGCCAGAGCATAGCCATGATTGTAGGAAAGAGCGCCGAGATAATCCATTCTGGCGGTATTCGGCATGAACTGAGCCCAGGTTCGGTTCTCCCCCATCTTTTCGTGCATCCGATGGATATACCCGAGCACCGGTTCGGCGTGAACAATGTATTCGCCGTCCATGGTCAGTTTGACTCTCAAAACCCCATGGGTTGCCGGATGCTGGGGCCCCAGGTTCAGGACGAAGGTTTCCTGGTTCTCACTGCGTGCGTAATTATTCATGCTGTGAAATCCTTGCGTAGAGGATGGAAGTCAGCATCTTCAGGCAGAAGCAAAGGAGAAAGATCCGGATGACCGGTAAAAACGATCCCGAAAAAATCGTGGGTTTCACGCTCATGCCAGTTGGCGCCTGAACAGATGGCGGAGATGGTGGGAAGTTCCGGTTTGCTGCGCGGCACCTTGCACCTGACTACAACCCGGCACAACTCGCCCCCGGTAGTATTATAATCGTAGACAACCTCCATCGGGTCTTCACCGAGCTCTTCCTCCGGCACTGTTTCAACCGCAACCGGTTCCGGTGCAGCCGGGACTTCTTGGCCAGCCTCTGCTGCAGCCGCTTTCGCCTCTGCCAGTTTTTTGGCGGCGGCAGCGGCCGCTTTGGCTTTCGCCTCTTTCATTCTCGCCACCTGGCCCAGCCAGTCAACCCCGGTTATCGCTTCGAGAAAAAATCCGTGCCCGGTCAGGACTTCGGCACACTGAACAACCTGGTCAGGCCCTGCGGCCACATCCAGATGGTATCCCTTTGTCTTGTAATCAGTCTCTTTAATGGTAACGGGAGATACCGCAGAGAGAGCCTCTTTGATTTCCGCAAGCATACTCATCCGGCCTCCACTCTGGGCCACCTGCGGTAGCCGGTAACTTTTTCTTCGAGTTCCAGAATCCCTTCGATCAGGGCTTCCGGCCTTGGCGGGCAGCCAGGAATAAAAACGTCCACCGGAAAAAGCTCTTCCGCTCCTTCGACAATTCCATACTGCCCCTCAAAAACAAAAGGCCCGCCGGAAATGGCGCAGTTGCCCATGGCGATGACCCATTTGGGTTCCGGCATCTGGTCGTAGAGGGTCTGGACAGCCGGGGCCATTTTCTTGCTGATTGTCCCGGCAACGATCATGACGTCACACTGCCTTGGAGACGGTCTGAACACTTCCGCACCGAACCTGGCCAGATCAAACCGGGCAGCCCCTGCCGCCATCATTTCAATGGCGCAACAGGCAAGGCCGAAAGTCATCGGCCACAAGGAGTTAGCCCGCCCGAGAGCCAGAAGCTTGTCGAGAGCGGCGAACTGGACTATTGCTGGTTGTAAGTTTTCCTTCCCCAATTGAATACTCCCTTTTTCCATGCATAGACCACTGCAAGAGATAGAATTCCGACAAAGATCACCAGTTCAACAAAATCCCTGATCACGAATCCGTCATTGTAAGTCATCGCAACCGGAAAGAGAAAAAGCACATCGACGTCAAAAGCAAGGAACATCAGGGCATACAGGTAGTAGATAATCCCGAAGCGGATCCAGGCATCCCCGATCGGTACCATGCCGCATTCAATGAGCTGACCGGTTTTATCGATAGTATTTCTGGTATTTCTGGGAGCAAAGAGAATGGAAATAATGAAAGGGCCGATGGCAAAGAGCAGGCCGCCAAGAAAGAAGGCCGCGACATACAGAAGATCTGTTTGAGCTTGTTGTCCCACGATAACACCCTCCATTGAGAGGCCAAGGTAATTCTGGTCAGAAACCTTACATCAGCTGATCGTGAAAACCCGGCTTGAATGTCGGGAATCCAGGCACCGTTTCAGTCTTACGAACTTCTCTCCCCTGCGCGGCACCAGAAAGCAAATCGATGGTTGGTTTAAACCACCCCGGTTAGGTTGTCAAGAAAATACTGGGAGCCTGACCCACCACGAATGCAGCCGGCCTCGTCATCAGCTTCACACTGTGGTACAAAGGCTTTCAGCCATGGATTTTTTCAGTTGCCCAGAAGGTCCAGAAGGCGGGTATGAATATTGTCGAAACCTCCATTGGATAATACAGCAACTACATCCCCCGGTATACAATTGTCGCCCAGATAATCGAGCACCGTATCCGTTGACTTAAAAAAATAAGCCTCGACATTATTTACTTTCAAATCTTCCACCAGCTTCTCCGCCGAGAACCGCTCATCGACTCCGAGAGTTTTTAACGGCTCCGGATCACGAATCAGGACAAGATCGGCGGCCGCAAAGCAATGAGGATACACATCCTGAAAAACCCTGCGCCTGCTTGAATTGGTGCGCGGTTCGAATACGGCAATCAATCGTTTTCCCCGATACGCCTCTTTAAGTGCCGCAAGTGTTTCCCGAACCGCTGTCGGATGGTGGGCAAAATCATCGATCACGGTGACCCCCCTCGCCATCCCCCTCACCTCCTGTCGACGGTTGACCCCCCGGAATGATCTCAACCCTTTACCGATCTGCTCGTAATTCAGGCCAAGCCGACTCAGCACAGCGATCACGGCGAGTGAATTCAAGGCGTTATGAACCCCCGGCAAGATACTGGTGAACTCGCCGACAAACTGCTCCCGCCGGTATACCGAAAAGCGCGTGCACTCACTGCCGACATCAACTTCACCAAGTCGCCATTCCACGCCCTGCCGCTTTCCATATCCCGCCACCTCACACCCGGCGTTGCGGACGACCTCGGCTACAATCGGATCATCCAGATGAGCAACCAGACACCCGTTCTCGGGCATGATCGCCACCAGCTTCCGAAACGACTCCTTGATCGCTTCAAGATCTGCATAAATATCTGCGTGATCGAACTCAATGCTTGTGATCACAGCCGTTTCCGGTCGGTAGTGAAGAAACTTCGGCCCCTTGTCGAAAAATGCCGTGTCGTACTCATCACCCTCGCAGACAAAATAACGACCATCGCCGATGTTGAAATTGCGCCCGAAGGCCTTCACCAGCCCGCCGATCATAAACCCCGGAGCAAGCCCGGCATCGGCAAGGGCGGTGGCCAGAAGTGATGAGGTGGTAGTTTTACCGTGGGTGCCGGTTACGACCAGAGACCGGCTGTCTTGAATACAATAATGGCTGACCGCCTGGGGCATGGAAACATAGGGGAGTTGCAGTTCGGCAAGGGCAATTGCCTCGGGATTTTTTCTGGTAATCACATTGCCTACAATTACCAGATCTGGCTGATAGCTGAGATTCTCCGCCGCATACCCTTCGGCAACACTGATTCCGGAAGAGGCCAGAAAATCGCTCATCGGCGGATAGACCTGCTGATCGGAACCGGTTACGAGAAAGCCGCGCTCCTTGAGCATCCCCGCAAGAGCGCCAACCCCGGTCCCACAGATACCCATCACATGAACGGTTTTGACCTGTTCCGGGAAAAAATTGAGCGCTGGATTTAAAAGAGGCTCCATCCCGAGCTTAACTTGTCAGGAATGAACGGAGTTGCGGACGGATTGATGGATACTGCGGAAGGTTTCGTCGAAATTCGCCGGAGATAAACGCCCCACTTCGATAAACTTGATCACCACTTCCTTGGCAACTTTCAGAATGGTTTCTTCCGATACCGGACGCGGCGCTTGAGGAATGTCTGCTTGTTCAGATTTCTTGGCTGGCATGTTATCTTCCGCGGCAGAACGTTATGAATCGTTTTCACCCTGCGGGGATGGTCCCAATATCTCGTGCTGTCGCTTATCGGTATAAGCAGGCAAGCACCCCGGCTCAAGCTTTATGGGGAAAGACGCCCATAATCCGGACTCACAAAAAGCAAAGCCCCTGCAGTGAAAGAAGGCCAATTCTTAACAAAAGCTGCAAGGGCTGACCTTAACGAGAAAAACCAGTCAGGCCCTCCCCGCAAGGGTTTTTTGAATGATGTGGTGGAGCTAAGCGGGATCGAACCGCTGACCTCTTGAATGCCATTCAAGCGCTCTCCCAGCTGAGCTATAGCCCCACAATCTGCAAGCACCTTCGAACAGGCGAAAACCCTGTACAGAGTCCGCGCCAATTTCCGGGATTTCAATAACATGAGGCCCATGGGCTGTCAAGATTTTTTCTGACCGGAAAAGCCCTTACATATACTATATCCGTAAGCAGGCGCCCCCCCCCTTCAGATTCTTCAGGAAACCCGATTGAAAAAGTTGACCCGTCACTGGTGAGTCCCGGACTGCAAATTACCATCACTACAGATCCACATGAAGAATTCAGCCATCCCGAACAAGCCGCCGACAACCGGAAAGACCTCTTCTCTCGGACAAGACACCAACACCCCATTTCTCTTGCCAAGCCATATACAGTCTGTTACATTAACCGCGTTTCACTTAGGTAAGTGTTTTTTTTAGATTTTTTTCGCCAAACCATTTTGATGAGGGGCGTTTTCCATGTTCTTTCCTTTTGACTCGCTTTTCGGCTGGCTGTCCAATGATCTGGCCATTGACCTTGGTACCGCAAACACGCTGGTTTTTGTAAAGGGAAAAGGGATTGTCCTGCGGGAACCCTCGGTGGTTGCCGTCCGCCAGGACGGCAGAACCAACAAGGTCCTCGCGGTCGGCAAGGAGGCCAAGATGATGCTCGGCCGTACTCCGGGCAATATTCAGGCTATCCGGCCGATCCGGGACGGGGTCATCGCCGACTTTGAAGTGACCGAGGCGATGCTCCGTTACTTCATCAACAAGGTGCACAACCGAAGGACCCTGGTCCATCCGCGAATCATCATCAGTGTCCCTTCGGGCATCACCCAGGTTGAAAGACGGGCGGTGCGTGAATCGGCGGAGTCCGCCGGCGCACGGGAAGTTTATCTTATCGATGAGCCCATGGCGGCGGCAATCGGATCAGGCCTGCCGATCACCGAGCCGACAGCCAACATGGTCGTTGATATCGGCGGCGGCACAACCGAAGTTGCCGTTATCTCACTGGCCGGGGTCGTCTATTCAAGTTCTCTCCGGGTTGCCGGCGACAAGATGGATGACGCCATCCTCCACTATATCAAGCGCAAACACAATCTGGCCATCGGCGAGCATTCCGCCGAGGTCATCAAGACCACCATCGGCGATGTGATGCCTGAAGCTCCGTATGAAACCATGGACATCAAAGGCCGCGACCTGGTGTCCGGTGTGCCCAAAACCCTGACCATTGATTCAAACGAGATCAGGGCAGCCATTTCCGAGCAGGTCGACGCCATTGTGGAAGCGGTCAAGATGGCCCTGGAACTGACCCCGCCCGAGCTTTCCGCCGACATTGTCGATCAGGGAATTGTGCTGACCGGTGGCGGTGCGCTCCTGCGGAATCTCGACAAAAGATTACGCGAAGAGACCGGCCTGCCGATCATCATTGCCGATGACCCCTTGTCATCGGTCGTATTGGGTTCCGGAAAGGCCCTTGAAAACATCGATGAACTGAAAGATGTCATGAGCAACTGACCCCGTTCCTCTGGCGGACTGTTCTGCCACCATTCGGTGTTATGACTCAGTAGAATATTCCAGGTCACATGGAACCATCCAGCGCCGCATTGATTGACCGACTCTCTATACTCCGGCAACATCTTTCACCCAGCACTCAGGATCGCTTTCAATGAGAAAAAGAGGAAAACGGGCGCGCCCTGTAAAGCAGCTCGTCTTTTTATCAGCTTTTTTAGTCCTTTTCGGAATCCTGATCTCGTCCGCCATCGGGCGGCGGGAGTTCAGTGTGCCGCACAAGTTTATTCTCGAAATACTCGGCACCGCCCAATCGGCCGTCACCAGTGTTACCCGGTCCTGCAGCAACATCTGGTCCGGGTATGTTGATCTCTGGGATGTCCGCGAAGAAAACCTCCGCCTGCAGGAAGAGATCAACAAATATCAATCCATCAATATCAAATACCGTGAAGCGGTGGCCACCAACATCAGGCTGGGAAAGCTTCTTGAATTGAAGGAGATCCTCCCGCCCCCGACTCTCAGCGCCCAGATCATCGGCAGGGACCCTTCGCAGTGGTTCAAAACCATCACCGTCGACCGGGGGAGCAGCGATGGCATTACCAGAGGGATGCCGGTGGTAACCGTTGAAGGCGTGGTTGGGCAGATCCTTGACGGCGGCGCTCACTACTCAAAAGTCCTGCTTGCAAATGACCCGAACAGCGCCCTGGATGTTCTGATCCAGCGAACCAGGGTCCAGGGGATCATCAAGGGAGAAGGGACCAGCTACCGCCTCCACTATGTTCTGAAAAACAACGAGGTTGAAGCGGGGGATCAGATCGTCACCTCCGGAATGGGCGGCGTCTTCCCGAAAGGTTTACCGGTAGGGACCGTTTCCAAGGTTGTAAACAACAAGAGAGGAATGTTTCTGGAGATCGATGTGGCCCCGGCGGTCACTTTTTCCCGCCTGGAGCATGTAATCATTATCATGAAATCCAATCAGCTTGCTGAATAAACCCCGCATCAGTCTATGCTTGCCTTTATCTTTCTCATCCTCGGCTCCTTCCTTCTGATTCTCCAGACCTCTCTTTTTACAATTCTTCCGAAATGGATCGGCAATCCCGACCTGCTTTTTCTGGTCATCATCTTCATGGCCTGCCGACTGGACACGTATCAGGGCGCCATCCTCACCCTGGTGTTCGGGCTGCTGATGGACATCTTCTCCGGAATCGTTCCCGGACTTTTTCCTGCGGTCTATCTCGGGCTTTTTGCCACGATCAAGCTCCTGTCGAAACATTTTATTATCGATGAACCATCACACCAGCCGCCTCTTGCCGTCGCCGGTTATCTGCTGGCCAGCGGGGCAATCTATCTCTACACCGCCTTCTTCAGCCCCGACGTCACTCTTTTCTGGTCATGGCGTGATCTGTTGCTGCAGATGTTCATTCTCGGCATTCTTTCAGTCCCCTCGTATCATGTCTTCGGCTCGATCCAGCATCTTGTGGCCAGCGGCGGATACAAGTTGTGGTTCAGCCCGCGGTCCAGAGCCGGCAACAGGTTTATCCGATGATGCGGGACGGAATCAGCGCGCCATCGATGCAGCGCACCATCACCCACCTGAACAAGTTTGATGAACACGAGCTTTTCCTGCTGAAAAAGCGCTTGGATCTGGTCATTGCCGTCATCATTATCTGTCTCTCGGCCCTGATGATCCGTTTGTGGTTTCTGCAGGTCCATAAGGGCTTCGAGTTCAAGGAACAATCCCAGGTCAACCGAATTCAGGAGCTGCGGATTATCGCTCCCCGAGGAAACATCCACGACCGCAATGGGGACGTCATTGTCACCAATCGCCCCAGTTTCAATGTTGTTCTGATGCGGGGAGATAACCCCCGGGATGAAGTGATCAAGAAGCTCGCCAGAATCCTTGACCTCGATATTTCCATCATCCTCGACCGCATCCGGGCTGGTGCGGACACGCCAAAATATATCCCGATCCGCCTGAAAGAGGATATCGACTGGAAAACCCTTGTCTATATCGAAAACAATCATTTCAATCTGCCGGGAGTGCGGATCGAGGTCCTGCCGATCAGGGATTACAAATATGGCGACCTTGCCTCACACCTCATCGGCTACCTGGGTTCGATCAACAGAGACGAACTCGAAAAAAGCAGGCTGAATGAATATGAGGGGGGGGACCTGATCGGCAAGCAGGGTCTTGAGAAGCTTCTTGAACGGCAGTTGCGCGGGGAACGGGGCAGATCGATGCTGGAAGTCAATGCCCGGGGTCTTGAAAAACGACAACTCGCAGTCCAGCAGCCTTTGCCGGGCAATGATGTGTACCTGACCATCGATGCCGAACTGCAGAAAACAGCGGAAGAAACCATGACCGGAAAAGCGGGCTCCGTGATCGCCATGGAGGTGAACACCGGAAGAATTCTCGCCATGGCAAGCACCCCTCCCCTTGCACTTGAAGAATTTGTCGGCGGCATATCCCAGAAAGCCTGGGAGGATCTGCTGAACAATCCGCTCCGCCCCCTGGTGAACAAATCGATCCAGGGGCAGTATCCCCCCGCCTCGACCTATAAAATCGTCACAGCCTTGAGCGGCCTGATGGAAGGCGTGATCACTCCGGAATCAACATTCACCTGCAACGGAATTTTTCCGTTCGGAAACCGGAAATTCCGCTGCTGGAAAAAAAGCGGGCACGGCTCCGTGGACCTCAATCGGGCCATCGCCGAGTCCTGCGATATTTATTTTTATCAACTGAGCCAGAAGCTGAATGTTGATATCATTGCCGAGTATGCAAAAAAAATCGGCCTCGGTCAGGAGACCGGAATCATCCTCGAACATGAGAAAAGCGGGCTGATCCCGACTTCGGCATGGAAAGAACGGACCTACCGGGAAAAATGGCAGGACGGCGAAACACTGTCAATCTCAATCGGGCAGGGATTCAACCTGGCAACCCCCCTCCAGGTCACCAGAATGATTGCGGCGATCGCCAACGGTGGAGATCTTTACCGACCCCAGCTGGTTGAGAAGATCGTCGACCCCGAGGGGGAGGAAACAGGGATCTTCAGCCCCATCCTCGATGGGAGGATGACCATCCCCCCGGATATTCTCAGCCTGATCAGAAAAGGTCTGGTTGCCGCGGTTAACGGCAAACACGCAACGGGAGAAAAAGCACACTTGACCACCCTGACCGTGGCGGGAAAAACAGGCACCGCCCAGGTGGTTCATCTTTCACAGGTAGAAGACATCGACGAAGAAAACATCCCATATAAATACCGAGATCACGCCTGGTTCACCTGCTATGCGCCGGCGGAAAATCCGGTGATCGCGGTGACGGCGCTTGTCGAGCACGGGGGCCATGGCGGCTCGGCGGCCGGCCCCGTGGCAAGGCAGATGCTGATGAAGTACTTCAACATCACCGAGGAAGATGAAAAAAAAGCTGTCCTGCGCAAAAAACAGCCGGACGCAACCTGATCTACGAGAAGGAAATATGCTCAAGTTTGACCGAAGACTTATTCTAAATTTCGACTGGGGTCTCTTCTGTACCCTGCTGATCATCGTGACCATGGGGCTTGCGAACCTTTACAGCGCGACCTACTTCCCGCAATCCGGCGCTTCGTCCTTTTTCACCAAACAGTGCTACTTTTACCTGATTGGAATCGCCGTGATCATCCTGATCATCAGCGTAGACTACCGGGTCCTCATCCCTCTCAATTATTTCATCTACACCATCATCCTGCTGCTTCTCTGTTATGCCCTCTTTTTCGGCAGCTCCGTCGCGAACACCCAGCGCTGGATCAATATGGGACCCTTCCGGCTGCAGCCGTCGGAACTGGCTAAACTGGCCCTGGTAATCAACCTGGCCAGCTACTACTTCCGCAAGGACACCGGGAAAGGCTTTACTCTGAAAGAACTGATCGTGCCGATTTTTCTGACCCTGGTGCCGTTCCTGCTGATCCTGAAGCAGCCGGACCTGGGGACAGCCCTGATGCTGGTGATCATCTTCATCTCCATGACCCTGTTCGTGAAACTTAAAATTTCAACCCTGATCATCCTCGCCTCCTCCTGTCTCTCGATGATCCCGCTCGGCTGGTTCTATTTCCTGAAACCCTACCAGAAACAGAGGATCCTGACCCTTTTCAATCCCGGCAGTGATCCCCACGGGACCGGGTACCATATCATCCAGTCGAAAATTGCGGTCGGCAGTGGTCTCATGTTCGGCAAGGGGTATATGAAAGGCACCCAGGGGCATCTGGAATTCCTGCCGGAACGGCATACCGATTTCGCCTTCTCCGTCTGGTCTGAAGAGTGGGGTTTTGTCGGTTCGATTTTCTTCCTGGCCTGCTATCTCTTCCTGCTCCTTCTTTCCCTGAAAATAGCGGCCTCGGCACGGGACAAGTTCGGAGTTCTGCTCGCTTTCGGGATCAGCTGCCTTCTGTTCTGGCAGGCGTTCATCAATCTCGGCATGATTCTCGGCATTCTGCCGGTTGTCGGGATGCCGCTGCCGCTGTTCAGCTATGGCGGCTCTTCGCTCTTGACCACCCTGATCAGCATCGGCCTCCTTTTCAATATCCGGATGCGGCGCTACATGGTTTCAGGCCATACCAACTGAAATACCAGCTTCTTTCAGGCTCTGACAATCTTCCCGGGCAGTTGACAAATGGCGGCAGGCTCTGCCGATCTGTCCAGGCAAATTCTTTCCTGAAAGATGCACGGCGCACTGCATTTCCCGTGGTCCGAAATCGCACACCGCTTACCTATCTATCGTGGGAACTGCAAAGATTCCATCTCTTTATTTGCATGCGCCGAGCGAGCTGAGATATCATGGGATCATGAAAAACTCCCGAACCGTCCAGGCGCTGCTCCTGTGCACCCTGATCACCTTTATCGGGGCAGCCGGTTACATGCTCATTGATGACTATCCTTTACTGGACGCGATCTATATGTCCGTCATCACCATCACCACTGTCGGCTTCGGGGAAATAAGGCCGCTTTCCGAGGCCGGCCGGATGTTCACAACCGGCCTCATCCTTCTCGGTTTCAGTTGTCTTGCCTTCGCGGGCCACGCCGTGGTTGAATCCCTGCTTGAAAAAGTCTGGTCAGGTAATTCGGAGAAAAAGAAGATGCAGAAGAAAATCGATGCGCTTAAAGGACATTACATCATCTGCGGGTTCGGCAGGGTCGGAAAGGCTGCGGCTGAGCAGCTGGCCCACCACCATACCGGGTTCGTGATCATTGAACATTCCCCGGAGCAGATTGCCTTGATCCGAAAAAGCGGTTTTCTTTACCTGGAAGGAGACGCAACCGATGAGAATCTGCTTCTCCAGGCAGGCATCAAAAACGCGAGCGGCGTCCTCGCTCTTCTGGCCTCCGACCCCTTGAACCTTTTCGTCACCCTTTCGGCCAGGGAAATGAACCCGACACTCCAGATTATCGCAAGGTCGGGCAGCGAGATCAACGACCAGAAAATCCTCAAAGCCGGCGCCGATGACGTGGTTTCTCCCCATGCCATGGCCGGAGAGCACATTGCCAATGACATCCTTGCCGCCGCCGGCAAATACAATCAGATCATCACCTCCGGAAAAACTTCGACCAATCCGGAACCCCGATGGCTGAAAGTGGTGCAGGGCTCCGGCCTGGACGGCTCGACTATCGCAGAGATCAGTCGGCAGGGCGGGAACAAGATTCTCGGGCTTCGTAAAAAGGAGAGAGATATTATCCAGCCGGACGAATTCCTGGTCGTTGACGAAGGCGATGAAATCTTCATCCTGGAAGTCCAGGTGCCTCCCGTGTCTCAGTCAAACAGCCGGGTTCCGAAAAAACTTGTGATCATCGACGACAACCCGGTAATCCGTCATCTCTACTCCCGTCTTTTCCAGAAAGCGGGTTTTGTGCCGATAACCGCCGATGACGGTGAGGAGGGTTTACTTCTGATCAGGCGGGAAAAACCCGTTGCGGCCGTCATTGACTACATGCTGCCGGGGATTTCTGGGATTGAGGTCTGTGAAAAAATTCGCCGGGATGAGGAATATTCCGGAATCACGCTGATCATTTTCACCGCAGATCAGGAACCGGCCACTCGGGAAAAAGCCCTCAGGTCCGGAGCCGACGAGGTGATTGTCAAGAGTGCGGACGCCCAGAAGATTGTCGAAACCGTTACGGCGGCGCTTCATGAAAGGACCCCGGCGGGATCCCGACAAGGCAAAGATGAGAGGACTAAATAAAGAAGAGCCCGTCATTGTCCAGGGGGAACAATGACGGGCTCAGGTGGAGGCCGGGGATGGGGAATATCCCCGTAAAACAAACTTGAGGAAGTTTCTTTCCCGATATCATACAAAAACTGCGACACTGCGTCTGTCAGCAAAATGCTGATTTTTTTGTAAGGTTTTTCCTACAAACTACGGAATGGTTACTGTGAGATCAACGGTTACCGAAGAGAGTGCCGAATCAGCTGACAAGCCCGTTCTGGATGGCATAGCGAAGGAGATCGCCGGTGGATTCAAGACCCATCTTGTCGAGCACCCGGCTCTGATAGGTACTGATGGTTTTTGGACTTAAAGTGAGCTCCATGGCAATTTCCTTAATCTTTCTGCCCCTGGCAAGCATGATCATCACCTGAAATTCCCTGTCGGACAAACTGTTATGAAGTGGTCCGTCATTGTTGTTTTCCAGCGCGTCAGCCATCTTTTCGGCCAGTGAGTTCTGAATATGCTTGCGGCCTGCCGCCGCATTCCGGATGGCCAAAAGCATTTCATCGGCCGAACTCCCCTTGTTCAGGTAGCCGGAAGCACCGGAGCGGATCACTCTTAATGCGTATTGCTCTTCACTGTGCATGGTCAGGATAAGAACCGCCACCCCGGGAAAGTTCTTTTTTATTTCGGTCAGGACTTCGAGGCCGTCCATTCCCGGCATTGATATATCAAGGAGGACCACATCACAGCAGTTATCGTTCTCCCGGAGCCAGTCCAGAGCCACCCGCCCCTCTGCCGCCTCACCGCAGACGATCATATCCTGACAATCTTCGATAATCCCCCTGAGGCCTTCCCTGACGATGGAATGGTCGTCAGTGATAAATACCCGGATGATTTTATCATCATTCATGTCAATTATTCCCCTCAAAGCAGGCAACTAAACCCGGGAATATGAACCCGGCCCCCCTCATTTTCGAAGTCACCCCCCGTTCCTGTCGAAAACAGACTGCACCTGGGCTTATATATTTAACCGAGATTCAAGACAGGCGCCAGCCCAAAACCACACCGGAGACCCACCACTCCACACGAGAGCATCAGATATGGCATTGGCCGGGCAATATTGATCAGGAAATCCACCCTTTTTCACAGCAGGCAATAAGGGTCAGATCCCTAAGGGCACTGATGAATTTCTCATTAAGATTCGGCGCAGCGGTTCTCTCAAATCTGATCCCCATTTCCTTTGCCAGATCTTTATACTGAATATCGAGCTCATAGAGGGTCTCCACATGATCGGAGACGAAACTGATCGGCACGGCAAGAACATTCCTGCACCCCTGATCGGCAAGCTCCCGGAGCATCTCCGGGGTTGACGGAGAAAGCCACTCAACCGGACCGCTACGGCTCTGGAAACAGAGGCGGCCAACCACCCCGGTTTTGCCTTCTACCGCCCTGATGGTTTTCTCCAGATCCTCCAGATAGGGATCCCCCTCCTCAATAAATTTCACCGGCAGGCTGTGCGCACTGTAAATCAACTGAAAATCATCGCCACCAAAGACTTCGGCCCCATCTCTGATACTGTCGGCAAGACAGTCGGTATAATCAGCCTGCTCCGGCCATGATTCAACGGCGGCGATTTCGAAATCAACGCTACTTGCGGCGGCAGCCTTTCTGAGATCGGCAAGGGAGGAGCCGGTCGTGGCAATCGAATAATGAGGGTAAAGAGTCAGGGCCACGATTTTTTTGATCCCTGACGCGGCCAGGCTTTCCAGGGTGTCGACTGCAAATGGCTGCCAGTAGCGCATGGCCATCGAGACCTTGAACACTCCACGATCAGCCAGGGACTTCTCAAGGGCAGCCCCCTGCTCCGCGGTGATTCTCGCAAGGGGCGATCCTCCCCCGATCAACCGGTAAGACTCCATGCTGACCGGGGCTCTTTTTCCGGCAATCCGTCTGGCGATGAATTTCTGCATGAACCAGGGGCCAAGGCGAATGATCTGCCGGTCGGAAAAAAGGTTGTAGAGAAACGGCTCCACATCCTCAAGTTTTTCCGGCCCGCCCAGATTGAGAAGCACTACGGCGATGGGCTCTTTCACATTACTCTTCAACATCAGGCAGCAATCAATTCCGAAAGATTAATAATGAATCACCACACGAGCAACTCCGCCCGGCGCCCGGTTGCGGTTCCGTATTCCTGACTGAATCAAAAAATGAACCATTCTCCCGCAGAACTTCCGCCAGTTGTTCAGGAGGAAATTCCAACCGGGCAAAGAGCGACTCCTCAACCTGGTGCCACTTGAGGCAATTCTTTCTGATCGCTTCAATCCTTGCGGAATGATTCCTGCCGTATGTCTCGACAATATAGTTCTCACGCTGCTCCAGGCTGACAACGATATCATGATTGACTCTCTTGTCGGCATAAAAGACCAGCTCATTCTCGGTGATATCCGGCAGATGGTTGTTCAGCAGACAAACGTGATCCCCGACGATGTCCGCCACTTCATTATACCCCAGACCGGCACAGATTTTCCGGCCCAGTTCCGCATGGTCGCGTCCATTATCAAGGCATGCGGTCTTGCCGATATCATGGAGCATTGCGGCGGCAACAACAAGGGGAAGGGACAGGTTGCCGCCGGCACGATTTACTCCTTCAGTGAGCAATACCGCCACCTGGGAAACGACAAGCGAGTGGTCTCGGATATTGTCGAGCATCCCGTGGGAATCAAACAGATCCAGGCATTCGTCAACCGTCGGAATCATGCCCGCATTTCACGACTGATCTTATGCACCAGTTCAACCGCCAGTTTGGCCTGCTCGGGGTTCGTTTCAGGAATAATCCCATGACCCAGGTTAAAGATGTGGCCGCGGGCGCCTTTCCCCTGTTCCAGGACATTCCGGATCCGCTCCTCCAGTTTTTCCGGCGGCAGAAAAAGAGCGATCGGATCCATATTGCCCTGGATGGAAACCTTCTGTCCGACCTTTTTGACCACGTCATCGAGATTGATCCGCCAGTCAAAACCGAGAACATCCGAACCGCAGTGCATGGTCTGGTCGAGCAGGGTCGCACCCATATTGGCAAAATAGATCAACGGGATATCGGTCACTTTCTTCAGGGCGTCAATGATTCTCTTGACGTAAGGGTAAGCAAAATCGCGGTAATCACGGGGGGCAAGAACTCCCGCCCATGAATCAAAGACCTGCAGCGCCTGGGCGCCGGCAGCAACCTGGCCCTTGAGGTACACAATGGTGCATTCGGTGATTTTGTCGAGCAGCTGCCCGTAAAGCGCCGGGGCCTGATACATCATCTGCTTGGTCAGGTGATAGTTCTTTGATGATCCGCCCTCGATCAGGTAAGTGGCAAGGGTGAACGGTGCGCCTGAAAAGCCGATCAGCGGCACCTTGTCGACCAGCTCCTTGCGTAAAATCCGGATAGTGTCCATCACATAGCCGAGATCGTCTTCCGGGTCGGGAATCCCAAGGGCATCGACCGCCGCCTGATCACGGACCGGAGACAGGAAGACCGGCCCCCTCTTCTCCTGGAATTCCAGCGGCGCACCCATCTTCTCAAGAGGGACCAGAATGTCCGAAAAGAGAATCGCCGCATCCACTCCAAGATAATCGACCGGCTGAATGGTTACTTCCGCGGCCCCTTCCGGGTTCTTGCAGAGTTCCAGGAAAGTTCCCTTGCTCCGCACCGTGTGGTATTGCGGCAGGTAACGACCCGCCTGGCGCATGATCCAGATCGGGGTATAGTCGGTCTTCTCGCCTTTGCAGGCTTTCAGGAATTCGGTTCTCATGGTTTCTCCCCTGGTGAAGGAATGAATGAAGTTATAAGTTTGGAGTTTAAAGTGATAAGTTGCGGGAGATTATTGCTCGGATAACGAATCAACCAAAAATAACCATCCACAACTTCAGACACTTATAACTTCTAACTTTTAACTGTCCTTAAGCTTTTCTCATCTTGAAAGGCGTATGGCCGCAGAACGGCTCCTCACCCATGTAATCTCCGCTTACCGCATACGCTCTGGCGCGACAGCCACCGCAGACGCCGACATATTCACAGGCGCCGCAACGCCCCTTGTAACTCTTCCAGTCCCGCATGTCTTTAAAGAGTTCGGACTCTTCCCAGATCTCCTTGAAGGCCTTCTCTCTGATGTTCCCCGCTGATTTCGGGAAATAACTGCATGGCAGAACTTCACCGTCAACGTCGATCAGACAGATCAGCTGCCCGGCCAGACATCCTTTTGAGCCGCCGGTGGAAAACTGCAGGGTGCGCCTCTTGAAATCGTCACCCTTCGCCTTGGCCTGTTCAAGAACCACCCGGTAGTAACTGGGGGCGCAGGTCGGACGGATCAACATCTCGTCTTCGCTCTTCTCAAGCTCGTAGTGCCACTTGAGAAGCTCCTCATAATCCTCTTTCGAGATCAGCTCATTCATGATATCCTCCCCGCGGCCGGTGGGAACGATCATGAACATGTACCAGGCGGTGGCGCCCATCTCTTTGGCGAGCTTGTAAATCTTCGGGATCTCTTCCTGATTTCTCTTGGTGAACGAGGAGTTGATGAGAAACTTGATCCCCTTCTCCCGGAAGATCCGCATCGCATTCATGGTCCCGTCAAAGGCTCCGGGGACGTTCCGGAAATTATCATGAACCCCGGCAGATGAGCCGTCGAGGCTCAGGGAAACCATCTTGATCTCGGCCTCCTTGATCCGGTCAGCAATCTCCTCGGTGACCAGGGTGCCGTTGGTCGCCATGCACATCCTCAACCCCTTGGTGTTGCCGTACTTTGCAATCTCGAAAATATCGGGGCGCAGGAGAGGCTCTCCCCCGGACAAAACCACCACCGGCGACGCGTATGAGGAGATGTCATCAAGGACACGTTTCGCCTCTTCAAGTGAAAAATCGGGATGCCCCTTGGCCTCCAGTTCCGACGAGGACCGGCAGTGCACACACTTTAAATTGCAGCGTCTGGTGGTCTCCCAGGCTATCCATTTCGGTTCAAAATCCATCACAGGCCTCCCGCCGGGCAAAGGCGAAAAAGGTTGAAGGGCCGTCAAGAAAAAACTGCGCCATAAATGCCGCCTGGTTGCAGCCCCTTATGCGGTTTACAGCCTCAAAATGTGCCGTTTTTTTTTGCACAACGGCTTCGCTAATCAAGAGTACGGACTGGACAATATAGCCATTTTCTCCCCGTTAACAAAGCGCAAAGTTGCCGAAAAGGGAAAAAACAGGCCGGAAGGGAAGAACCATTATGTGGGAGCGGCCTCATACGGAAGCGGCCCTGGGAGAAGCCCCCGCGGGAAACACCCTCTTTGCGGGAACACCCTTCTTGTGGGAGCACCTTTCTTGTAGGAGCACCTTTCTTGTGGGAGCGGCCTCCCGGCCGCGAATACCCAAAGGCGCAAGGGCCACCCAAGGTTCGCGACCGGGAGGTCGCTCCCACAACACCATGCGAATTGCCCAAGGTCAATTGATTGATTCAGCAAGGCAGCAAGATTGCCTACAAAACCGCGAATACCCAAGGCCGCAAGGGCCACCCAAGGTTCGCGACCGGGAGGTCGCTCCCACAACATCAACACGGCCAAAGCCCCCGTGGGAGCGGCCTCCAGGCCGCGAATTGCCTAAGATTGCAATTGCCACCAAACCTTCTCCTCTCAACCGGGAGAGGGCGGGGGCGGCTCCTCTGATCAGAGATAATCGGCGGCGGCGCCGGCGAGCTGGCTCCGCTCGCTGCTCTGCAGGGTGATATGGCCGTGGATGGCGAGCTGTTTCATGCGCTCGACGGTATAGGTCAGGCCGTTACTCGACGAGTCGAGATAGGGGTTGTCTATCTGATACGGATCTCCGGTCAGGACCACCTTGGTCCCCTCACCGGCCCGGCTGACGATGGTTTTGACTTCGTGGGGGGTGAGATTCTGCGCTTCGTCGACAATCACATACTGCCCCGGGATCGACCGGCCGCGAATATAGGTCAGGGCCTCCATTTCGATCACGTTTTCGTGCATCAGTTTATCCACCTTCTGCTTGACCGAGGCCACTTCCTTCTCATTGCCGCCCCTGCCTTTTGTCCCCATCAGATAGGTCAGGTTGTCGAAGATCGGCTGCATCCAGTTGAAGAGTTTTTCCTCCTTGTCTCCGGGCAGATACCCGATATCCTTGCCCATGGGCACAATGGGGCGGGTGACGAGAATCCGGTCATAGCGCTTGAAGTAGAGGGTTGTTTCCAGGCCCGCCGCCAGGGCAAGCAGGGTTTTGCCGGTCCCGGCCTGCCCGACCATGGTCACCAGCTGGATCTCGGGATCGAGCAGCAGCTCAAGGGCCATCCGCTGCTGCTTGTTTCTGGGTTTCAGACCGAAGGCTTCATTGTAATCCGAATGAAGCGGCACCAGCGCCCCGTCCTTAAAGCGGGTCAAAGCCGTGTGTTTTTCATCGGCCTCATCGACCAGCACCACAAATTCATTCGGTGAAGGAGTACAGGAAATTTTCTCAAGCCGCTTCCGGGCATAAAACTCGTCGATCTCACTGCCCGGGACCACCTGCTGGCAATGACCGGTAAACAGCTCATCAAAATTTACTTTCTGTTTCTCAAAATCGGTGGTGTCGATGCCGAGGGCATCTGCTTTCAGCCGGGCATTGATGTCCTTGGAAACAAAGACCACAACCTTGCCCTGCTGCAGCAGGGTAAAGGCAACCCCCAGAATCCGGTTGTCGGCAATGTGCATGTCCATTCCATGATTCACGAGATCCTTCTCGTGGAAGATCATGAGGGTCCCGCCGTTCTCCATCTTCACCCCCTTGCCGAGATTGCCGAGGGTGCGCAGATGATCAAGCTGCCTGATCACCTGCCGGGCGTTGCGCGCCAGCTCATTGTTTTTGGATTTGAAGCTGTCGAGCTCCTCGATCACGGACATCGGCAGCACGACCACGTTGTCCGTGAAGGAGCTGATGGAGTCGGCATTATGGAGCAGCACGTTGGTATCCAGAACAAAGTATTTTTGCATGAGTCCCCTCTGATCAGGTCATTTCCGGCCCGGGGCAAATCCGTGCCGGAACAGATGACAGCCTGTAAAAAAAGCCGCCCCCTTTTTTTTTAAAACCGCCCTGTTTCTTATACGGTCACTATACTGCAAACCGGAAGATAAATAATCGAAGAATTACAATTTTCACTCCCCCTCTGCATTTTTTTGCCCTGACTTATTTTTGACTATGCTATATATCAGGTCATGAAAATTGCGCTCATCCAGACAAACCCGCTCATCGGCGACTTCACGGCCAACTGCGAAAAGATTGCCCGTTCCGCATCCCGGGCAAAGGAAGCGGGATGCGAGCTTGCGATCTTCCCCGAACTCGCGATCGCCGGCTATCCGCCCCAGGACCTTCTGGAAAGAGGCTCTTTCCTGGCCGATCACGATCTGGCGCTGACTGAACTGATTGCAGGCATCAGGGGGATCGGCATCATTACCGGGGCCATCACCCGCCACACCGCGGAGTGCGGCAAGCCGCTTCATAACAGCGCCGTATTCTTCAAAGATGGCCGGATCCTGGCCACCGCCCACAAAAGACTCCTGCCGACCTACGACGTTTTTGATGAGGCCCGCTACTTCGAGCCGGGCAGCCGGAGCACTACCATTCAGTTCATCGGCAAAACCATCGCTCTCTCCATCTGCGAGGACATCTGGAACGACAAGGACACCTCCGCCCGGCCACTCTACAACCTCGACCCCTTACCGGAACTCATCTCTCCTGCCGGAGGCAAAGCGAACCTGCTCGTGAACCTTGCCGCCTCGCCCTTCCGCCATGGCAAAATCATTGAAAAGCACCGGATGTTCAGAAATATCTGCCGAAAATACGACACTCCCCTGCTTTACGTAAACCAGGTCGGCGGCCAGGATTCGCTTCTCTTTGACGGTCACAGTCTCGCCATGGACCGGTCCGGCGAAGTGAGGCATATGGCAGCAGGCTTCACGGAGGATATGCTGGTCATCGATTCTGAGGAACTTGTCGGCGGGACAGGAGAAAACATCATCCCCGAACCGGACAACCTCGCCGATGTCCATGCCGCTCTGGTCATGGGAACCAGGGACTACCTTGGCAAGTGCGGATTTAAAACCGGCATCATCGGTCTTTCCGGCGGCATTGATTCCGCCCTCACCGCCGCCATCGCCTGCGAAGCCCTCGGCCAACGGAACATTACCGGGGTGGCGCTCCCCTCAAGATACAGCAGCGCCGAGAGCGTTGAAGATGCACAGCGGCTGGCGGAAAATCTCGGCATCGATTTTGAGATTCTCCCGATTGAGGATATCTTCCGGGTCCAGCTCGAAACCCTGGCCCCGCTTCTCGGAGAACTTCATCAGGACATCACCGAACAGAATCTCCAGGCAAGGATCAGGGGCAACCTGCTGATGGCCATCTCCAACCGGCGGGGCTCCATGCTTCTTTCCACCGGCAACAAATCGGAACTTGCCGTCGGCTACTGCACCCTCTACGGGGACATGAGCGGCGGCCTCGCGGTAATTTCCGATGTGCCGAAAGGGATGGTGTACGATCTTGCCCGGTATGTGAATCGCAGCCGGGAGATCATCCCTGCCCGGACCATTGAAAAACCGCCGAGCGCCGAACTCGCCCCGAACCAGCTCGACCAGGACGATCTGCCGCCATACGAGGTCCTTGACCCGGTGGTCAAGGCATGGCTCGAAGAGAACCGGAGTATCTCCGAGATTGTCGCTTCCGGCTACGATCGCAACATTGTCAGCGACATCATCAGGAGGATCAGAAGAAACGAATACAAGAGAAAACAGGCCCCGATGGGCCTTAAAGTTACCAGCAAGGCCTTCGGCTACGGCAGAAGATACCCCACTGCGGAAAATTACCGGGAGCGGGAATAATGTCCCCGAAAATGCTGCTCCTGGCAGTCCTGCTGGTTGTCCTGGGACTGGTGATCAGGGAAAACATGACCTCCCGACCCGACCGGATCTACCAGCTGACCGACGGCCGCATCGACATGTGCCTTTCGTGTCATCAGGACCAGAAACTCGACCCGGCCCACGACACCAGGACCCTTGGCTGTGCCGTCTGCCATCTCGGTGCTCCGCTCGCCATCGACAAGGAGAAGGCGCATCAGGGGATCGTCAAAAACCCGGGAGACCTGCGAGTGGTGGAAAAAACCTGCGGCATTGACGGCTGCCACAGCATTGATGTGCCGAAGGTGAAGAACTCCCTGATGGCCACCAACCGCGGAATTCTGGCGACGCTTCTCTACTATTGGGGCGAAGCCGAACACCAGAACGGCGACTACTCGGTGGAAAAACTTCTGCAAACCGGGGAGAACTCTCTGGCCCTGGACTATTACCGCAAGCTCTGCGCCACCTGCCATCTCTGGAAGCAGAAAAATGATCTCCCGGAGTATCCTGAATTCTTCAACGAGAAAGGCGGAGGCTGCACCGCCTGCCACCATATCAAGGGCACGGCACAACCCGGGGCTGACCCGAAGAAAGTCCACCCGCTGATCATCAGGAAAATTCCGACCGAAAACTGTGTCCGCTGTCACAACCGGAGCGGCAGAGTCGGCACCTCCTATCAGGGTATTTATGAAGCGGAAGGGTACGGCACTCCCTATGAAGACGGGACCCTTTCAAAAAACAGGCTCCCCGGCGACCGCTTCTACCTGCAGCTCGAAGATGACATCCATCACCGGAAGGGAATGGCCTGTATCGATTGCCACACCCGGGAAGAGATCATGGGCGACGGCAAGAGTTACGCCCATTATGAGGAACAGCTGGAGATCAACTGCACGACCTGTCATTCCCCGACCCCCGGCACCACTACCAAGGAGCGGCAGCTCAACAACATTTCAGGCAAAAACGGGACGTTTTCCCTGATTTCGAAAGTGGACGGCAAGGAGCACCCCCTGAAAGAGCCCAAAAAGGGGACCTGCGACTATGAAGGACACCGGCGGCTGACCTGCGAATCCTGCCATTCAAGCTGGGTCCCGCAATGTTATGGCTGCCACGTGAAAAGAGACCTGCGCGAAACCCATCTTGACAAACTGACCCTCAAGGAAACTCCGGGCTGGTGGGAGGAGGGCCGTTCCTACCTGCGTTATGAAAAACCGATGCTCGCAGTATGGGGTAAGGAGGTGGTGATTGTCACCCCCGGTTGCCAGGACATTGTGACCCTGATCAACGCGGACGGCGCGCCGGACCGGCAGTTCAACTCATTCACCATGGCCGCCCTCAATCCGCACACCACCCAGACCGGGGGCAGGAGTTGCGTTGACTGCCACGCCTCGCCGAAAACCATCGGCCTCGGCACCGGCACCCTGCAAAGGAAAGGTGGTGAATGGTCATTCTTTCCGGTCGACCAGGGACTGGAAACCGGCGCCGGCCCCACGCCGCCGCTCGACGGCTATGTGGACATCAACGGAAAGCCGCTGCAGAAGAGTTCCCGGGGCGATCTCCGCCCATTCAACAAGGATGAAATATCCGGAATATTAAGGGTCGGCCTCTGCCTGGAATGTCACAAGAGCTATCAGGACCCTGCCTATAGAAACTACACTCCGCAAACACCCTGCCCGGTCTATCAGGAATAATGGCCGAGAAACGGCAACCTGGCAGTTTTCGAGGCCCTAGTGTCGCGTCAAGGATGAAATGTCATAATATTTCTCAGGCATTTTTTGTGCCGGCAAGGCATGTGTTGGGTTGCATAGCAGCGCTATGCAACCCAACACGTAACGCAGGAGGCGCGAAAAACGACGAGAAAGATGTGACGGTTCAGAGTTGACGTGACACTAGATCACCTGATATATCTTGTCGACAAGCTCCCGACCTTTGTAAGGCTTTATGACCATGCCGGCAAAACCGAATTTTTCAAAATCGGCCATCACCGGATCATTTGAATAGCCGCTGGAGACCAGCCCCGTCACCTCCGGGTCAAGCTTCCTGATCATCGCAAAGGCATCCTTGCCCCCGAGTCCCCCGGGAACGGTAAGGTCCATGACCACACAAGCAAACCTGTTGCCGGCAGCAAACGCCTTGCCGTATTCCTGAACGGCCGCCGCACCATCGTCGACACAGACCGCCTCAAACCCTTCTTCTTCAAGGAACTCTTTCAACAGAGCAAGGATCTCGGCGTCATCATCCATGACCAGAACCCTCCTGCCGGCTCCTCCCCCGCCTTCCCTCTTCTCCTTTCCGGCTGAATCGGCAAAATCCCCTTCTTCGGGAGTCCCCTCCGAAGCCGGCAGAAACAGGGTAAACACCGTTCCTTGCCCCACTTTCGAATCGACCAGCAGCTGCCCGCCATGTCTGGTGACAATTGAATACACCATGGCCAACCCGAGGCCGCTTCCCGTGGCCTTGGTTGTATAGTAGGGATCGAAAAGCAGCGGCAGATTTTCCTCCGCAATACCGCACCCCTCATCCTGGAAGACGATCTTCAGATATCTCCCCTGGACGGGGAAACCCTCGCTGTTCTCCGCGGCGAGATGATTTTCAGCGGTAACTTTCAACACCCCTCCCGCCTCCATCGCCTGATCGGCATTGATGACCAGGTTGCTGACAACCTGCTGCATCTGGCCGATATCATATTCCGCCGGCCAGAGATCATCACCAATCGCAAATTCACATCCGACATTGGAGCCATGGAGGGCAAATTCAACCGCGTCCCGCAACATCCCTCCGACCTGCAGGACCTTCTTGATGGGCGCCCCGCCCTTGGCAAAGGTCAGGAGCTGGCCGGTCAACGATTTCGCTTTCATGACCGCCTGCTCGGTAGACTCAATACGTTTTGCGAGCTTTTCATCAAGATCAGGGGTCATCGCCGCCAGCGAGAGATTATTCATGATCGCGGTCAGGATGTTGTTGAAATCGTGGGCAATCCCTCCTGCCAGAAGACCTATTGACTCAAGCCTCTGAACCCTGGCCATCTCCTTTTCAATTTTTATTTTTCCGGAAATATCCTGGAAAACCAGCACCGCGCCTTCTATCCCCTGCTCTCCGGAAGTCATCGGCGAGACGCGGAAACTGACATCCTTTTCCCAGCCGTCTTTCGCCATCAGGACACAATGATTCAGAATGATCTCCGGTTTCTCACCCTGAAGAATTTTGCCCGCCGGATCATCAATCATCTTGTTGGTTCCGGAATCACGGAGGGAAAGGACCTCGCCGATCTTCCTCCCGGCAATCTCCTCTTCCGACCAGCCGGTCATCTTTCTGGCCGCTTCATTGCTGACAACCACCCGCCCTTCTTTATCGGTGGCAATCACCCCGTCAATAATGCTTTTCAGGGTGACATAAAGACGGTCCTTCTCCTGGGCGAGGGCTTTTTCCGCCTCTTTGAGACCGGTAATATCCTGAAAACTCTCAATAATTCCGGTTACTTGACCGTCATAATCAATGAACGGCCGCGCCGTTACCAGAAAGTGATGTCTGCTCCCGTCCACCTCGACCTTGACCGACTCGCAGGTGACCTCGGTATCGCCCCCGGCAATTCTCGCCATCGGGCAGCGCGGGGTGTTGCAGGAAGGTCCGGGCCTGGAATCGTAACATCTGGTCTCTGCGCTTTCCGGGAGTCGACCGAAGATTTCGCAATAGGCATCATTGGCCTCAGTCACCAGATGGTCAAAACTCGTTATACACAGGGGGATGGAACTGTTGAAAATATTCTCCAGATGGGCCTTTGAGCTTCGGAGTTCTTCCCCGATCCGCTCTTTTTCCCGATTCTCGTCATGGAGCGCCAGGTTGACGGCCAGCAGTTTCTGGTTGATCTCCCCGCTTTCCACACCGCTCTCTTTGGTTTTGAGAATGGTGACTTCGCCCAGTTTGACGAAGAGGAGAACGAAGCACGCCCCCGCCAGCATGATCGCGGCCGACCACAGTTCCAGCGGGAAGCTGAAGCCGGTAATCAGGATGACGATGAACCCGAGATAGCCGAAATGGAAAAAGACCATGAGCCCGGTGAGGAGCACCCATCGGCGATTCAGTTCCACCGGGACCTGGCGGTGAAGCTGCAGACTGCTGGAAATCGCCCAGATCATCAGTCCGGTGCCGATTGTGACCATAACGATGGAAATAAAGTGGATGACTGTCATCTGCCGCCTGAAATCCTGTAAAGATTGCCCCCTGACCGGCAAACCCCCACCGGCCCCTCAAAACCCCGTCTCCCTGAAAGAATATCAGCAAGGGACGGGGGAAAAAAACAGATCTTTTCCCCGTTGAAGATAAGTACCGCCACTTCGGCAATTAATGACTTCCCGCTTTGGGAAATGCACTGCGGACAGTTTCAGTGATCGTGCGAAAATCAATTTTCCCGCTGCCCATTTTCGGAAAATCTTCTATGACATGGAATTTTTTCGGCATGGCGATTGCCGGGAGATCCTGCGCCATCTTTTTCAGAACCTCCTCTTCGTCAATCTCCTCGGTTACCGCGGCAATGATCTTTGCCCCCTTGATGGCATCCGGGATCTCGACCACGCAGCAGAGAATCTCTTTCGGCAGGTGCTTTTCGAGCACATTTTCAACCTTGACCAGCGAGATCATTTCGCCGCCGATTTTGACAAATCTCCGCAACCGCCCCACATGCCAGAGGTACCCGTCACCATCGACCATCCCCATGTCACCGGTATCATACCAGCCGTGCCGGATATGCATCGAAGTCTCCTCAAAATCGTCGAAATACCCTTTCATGACCATATCGCCTTTCACCAGGATTTTCCCGGTCTCCCCGACACCGCATTCCTCACCGGTTTCATAATGCTCAATCCGGACCTGCACTCCCGGGAAAGGCAGCCCGACACTTCCGGGCTTGTTGTGCGCCTCCGAATTCCCGGAGATGCCCGGCGAGGTTTCAGTTGCACCATAAGCTTCATAGAGAACCATCTTGTGTTTTTCCAGAAACCCGTCCCGCAAAGAATCCGGGCATTTATCGGCGCCGCAGAGAGCAAGGCGGATACTTGCAAAATCCCCGGGCTCGGATTTACGCAGGTAACCCCAGAAAAAACTCGGCGTGCCGACCATCAGGTTCGGTTTGTCATTTTTAACGATATTGCAGATGGCCTTGAAATCAAGAGGATTAGAATACGCCACCACAGTCATTCCATGGTACAAAGGCGCCCACAGGTTGGCGGTCAATCCGAAGACATGGAAAAAAGGGAGGTTGGCGAGAAACACATCTTCACTGTTCAACCCATACCGTTCACTGAGGCTGACGATATTGGCGGTAATATTCCTATGGGTCAACTCGACGGCTTTCGGGTCTTTTTCACTGCCGCTGGTAAAAAGGATGACCGTCACATCGTGATCATCTCCCTGATGGACCAGTTTCTGCAGAATCCCGACCGGCATCTTGGACTTCAAGGCGGCCATAACCTTTTTGGGGCCGGACAGGCTCTCCATGATATCCTCGATATAGACCATGCCTTCAATAAAGGGGCAGTCTATCTTCTCAAGCAGCGCCCGGGAGGTGATGACCGTCCGGAAATCGCATTTCTTCTGGCCGTACTCGACATTGGCGGCGGCCCCGGTCGAATAGTTCAGCATCACCGGCACCCGGCCGCTCATCAGGACCCCGATTGTCGCCAATGCGCATCCTGCGGAAGTGGGCAGCATAATCCCGACAAAACCACTGTCATATTTTTTGAATTCATCGGCCAAGAGCAGGGTGGCGATCAGGGCCTTCGAGTAGGTCACCTTGCGGCCGGTGGTCCGATCTATGTAGGCCAGTTTGGCGCCGTTCTTTTTGGCAACACCGATAAAATGCTGATGGAGGGTCATTATTTATTGTTCCCCTTGTTTCTTGAGGGTTTGACTTTGGCTCCGGCAGGAGCATGAATGGTTCCCGCCGCAGGCGGAAATAAAAACATAACAGGAATAATAGGTAAAGTTGGATTCATTGGCAATAAAAATCACCTTCCCGCTCGCGCAGGCCAAATGAACAGAACACGTTGAAAGAACAAATCCTCTTCCGATCGCACGATTTGATCCTCCTCAACCATTACATATTTACTTTCACTTAAAGCTGAGCTGAGCAGTTTGTCTGCTCGTACGAAAACTTATACCCGAAGGGTGAAAAATTAATTATCCTAGGCCCGGCACCTTCAATTTCTACGGTAACACCAAGAGGAACAGAACATGATGATCACCCCCGCAAGAACCTCCGCACCGGAAGGAAAAAAACTGCTGAACACCCTCCAGGACCGCTTCCAGAGCTCCAGTGGCGGCTGCCGGGAGGCGGTTGCCGCCATCCTCGCGGAAGTCAGGTCCAAAGGTGACGCGGCGGTCGTTGAATATACCCGCAAATTCGATTCCCCGAATTTTTCCGCAAGGCAGCTCAAGGTATCCGAAGCCGAAATGGAAGAGGCGGAAAACAGGGTTGACCAGCCCCTGCTTGAAACCCTTGATCTGGCCATCGACCGAATCCGCTCCTTCCACGAGAAAGAAACCGAACAGTCCTGGATCAGGACCGACCCCTGCGGCATCATCACCGGCAGGCTGGTAAACCCGGTGGACACCGCCGGCCTTTATGTCCCCGGAGGACAGGGCGGGCAGACCCCCCTTGTGTCATCGGTCCTGATGAACGGCATTCCGGCCGGTATTGCCGGGGTGAGAAGAAGGGTGATGGTCACCCCGCCCGATGCGGAAGGCAATGTCAACCCTGCCCTTCTGGTCGCCGCCCGGAAGATCGGGATCAGCGAAGTATACAAGGCAGGCAGCGCCTGGGCGATCGGCGCACTCGCCTACGGGACTGAATCAATCCCCGCGGTCGACGTGATCGTCGGCCCCGGCAACCAGTACGTGGCCGAGGCCAAGCAGCAGGTTTCCGGCCGGGTCAGGATCGACATGGTGGCAGGACCGAGCGAGGTCCTGATCATCGCCGACGGGAACGCAAATCCTGCCTATATCGCCGCCGACATGCTCGCCCAGGCAGAGCATGACCCTCAGGCCCTGGCCATTCTGGTGGCATTATCACAGGAAACGGCAGAGCGGACAATCGCGGAGCTTGAATCACAACTCGGCAAATTGAGCCGGTCCGACATTGCGAGAAAAGCTCTGGCCGACCGGGGTGTGGTGCTGGTTGCCGAATCACTTGCCGAAGCCGTCGAGATCGCCAACCTGGTGGCCATTGAACATCTCGAACTCATGGTCGACCACCCCTTTGAACTCCTGCCCCAGATCAGGCATGCCGGGGCCATTTTCCTCGGCAGCCACGTCCCGGAGTCCGCCGGCGACTATATTGCCGGCCCCAATCATGTACTGCCGACGATGGGCACCGCCCGTTTTTCATCGGCCCTCGGGGTTGAGACCTTCGTCAAGAAATCGAGCATTATCTCATACACCCGGGATGCCTTCCTCAAAGACAGCGAACACATCCAGCGGCTCGCCAACCTGGAAGGTCTGACCGCGCATGCAAGATCGGCTTCCGTCAGATCAGATGGCCGCAACTGATCTGCTGCGCGAGGGCTTGTCGGCCCTGAAAATCGTGGCAGATGAGAAAATCATCGACCAATTCCAGCTCTATTGCCGGGAGCTGAAAAAATGGAACCGCCGAATCAATCTGGTGGGAGAGGACTCGGACCTCGCCATCGTTGAACACCACTTTCTCGATTCCCTGACCGTCCTCCCGCTCCTCGGTGACTGCCCCCCGCCCGGCCTGGTAGATGTGGGGAGCGGCGCCGGTTTTCCGGGACTGCCGCTTAAAATCATGCGCCCGGATCTCCCGGTGAAACTTGTTGAACCGCGGGGCAAGAGGGCCTCCTTCCTGCGCCACATCATCCGGACCCTGGAACTCAAAGAGGCGGAAGTCCTTGAATGCCGCCTGGAGGAAAATGAACCGCAGCTTGAAGCATTGCGCCACAACACACCGCTGATCATCAGCCGGGCGGTTACCGCAATCAGCCCCTTTCTTGAGATGAGCCGCCCTTTCGTCGCCGAAGAAGGGCGGGTGATCTGCATGAAGGGACCACGGACGGAAATCGAACTTGAAGAGTGGAAGTCTTCAGGGGGAGAGAACCGCGGTTTTTCTTTTTCCACCCTCCACACCCGGACCCTGCCGTTCTCAGGAATATCAAGGAATCTGCTGGTTTTCACCTATCGGAAACGGTGAGCCCGCATTTTGCCCGGATGTGCATTTTCCCTTTTGTCGGTCACCTGAAAAGGCACGAGACAAGCGGACAGCGTCATCTCACCCATTGATATATCGTTGCCTGATCGGGACGCATACGACTGGTTTTTTTCAAATTCATCACCTTTTCAAAGCCAGACCACTTTCCCCGGACCCATTCCGGTAATATTTCCGAATAATTTTTGCTTTAGTCCCGCCATCTGTCGTAACATGAAGGTTGGCATCTGCTCTTGACCGATATTATTATTTTCGACCTTTCCAGGCAGCATGGAACCAGAGATACTCATTGTAAACAACAATCAGGAAGACCTTGATGAACTCGCCGCCCTGGCGGAAAAGTCCGGGCTTAAGGCCGCCTGCTTTCTGACCGCTGCGGAAGGGTGGGAGCAGATTGAAAAAGGAGCGCCTGATTTTGTGATCGTCAGCCGCTCCCTGCCGGACCAGGGAAAATCCCTGCTCCGGCAAATCAGCAAGCTGGGCAGCCGGAAAATTCCCGTAGTCCTGCTCTGCGATGAAGAGTACCTGTCCCCGGAAACCTCGCCCGAGAAAGGTGTGGACCTGTATCTCACCAGACCCTTCGCCCCGACTTCCCTCAGCAGCATTCATCACTGTCTCGCCATGATGCGCGATCATGAAAACCCCCTGCTCAAGGAAAAGGACAAGACCATCACCCGGCTGCAACAGGAAATGGAAGACCTCCAGGAACAGATTGAACAGGCCTTTGCCATGTCGAACCAGACCGCCATTGAAGCGGAAATGGCCTATATAGAACTGAACACCATCTTCCGGGCAGTCACCAACGGCATCGTCCTGATCAATCAGGAATTCAAGGTGATCCGTTTCAACCAGGCATATCAGGACTTGACCGGCCTGAGCCGCGAGGAGATCAAGGGCAGCAGATGCCACGACATTTTCCCGTACCATCTCTGCGGCACCGACCAGTGTACCATGAAGCAGATAGTCTCAGGCAGGCTGGAGCTGGTTGAACAGGAACTTGAGAGAAAAATGCCCGATGGGGCTATCCGGCACTTCCACCTCACCGCCACCCCGTTCCGCGGCCCGGACATGAAACTGATCGGCATTGTGGTCTATATCATGGACATCACCGAAAACGTCCTGGCCAAAAAGGCCCTGGAAGAAAGCCGCGCCATGTACCGGAAAATGAGCCTGGTCGATGAATTAACCGGGCTGTTCAACAAACGGCATTTCAACAAGACTCTGGAATTCGAGATAGACCGGGCGGAAAGATACGGCAACAATCTTTCCCTGATCATGATGGATATCGACAATTTCAAGATCCATAACGACACCTACGGCCACCACAATGGTGATGTGGTACTCAGCCGGCTCGGGGAAATTGTCGCCGGCTGTGTCAGATCCTGCGATATCGCCTGCCGATACGGCGGTGAGGAATTCGCGATCATCCTGCCCGAAACTCCCGGCGAAAGCGCGATCACCGTGGCCGAAAGGGTGCGCAAGGCCCTGGCTGAGACAGAATTTTATCCCAACCCGGACGAAGCGGTGATCAAAACCTTGAGTCTCGGCGTGGCACAATACTCCAAAGGAGAAAAACTGGCGGGATTGGTCCGCAGGGCCGACCGAAACCTCTACACGGCCAAAAAGAGCGGCAAAAACCGTTACGTTTTCGACCAGACACCCTGAATATCACCATATTCTCTTGCCTCATCCGGCGTCTTTCCGTTATCTTGACCGGATCACCATGAGAGGAACTTTACCGACACCCCTTTGACCACGCCTGTTTCGGACAGGCCGGAGTAAATGACTCAACTCCAGAAACTCTTTTCATCCTTCGGGCACACGTCTCGATGTCTCGCAGGCTCGCTTATCGGGACGAGCGGACGAGCTGCAGAATTCAGCATGATCGCCTTACTGGTATTCTTTCAGGGGGTTCTCTGCCCGGCAGGCAGTCTCTCGGCCGGACCTCTGGTGATGGTCCCGGAGCAGACGATTTACAATCCCGGCACCCATCTGGAAGTGCTCGAAGACCGGGAAAAATCCCTCACCATAGACACTGTCTCCGCCTCCCCTTATGCAGCGGCATTCACTCCCTGCCGGGAAAAGACTCCCAATTTCGGTTTCACCTCCTCCGCCTACTGGCTCCGCTTCTCCCTGACCGGAGACATGAGCGGGAGCGACCGCTGGCTCCTGGAAATCTCCTACCCGCTTCTCGACTCGGTAAAGGTCTATCTGCCCCGGGAGGACGGAAGCTACCTTGAAAAAACAGCCGGCGATCTGAAACCTTTTGCCGACCGGGAGATCAGAAATCGGAACTTCCTCTTTGACCTGCCGAAAAATCTGCTGAACAACCTGCCGGTCTATATCAGGTTCGAAACCGAAAGCACCATGAACATGCCCATGACCATCTGGGCAAAAGAGGCCTTCGCGGAAAAGAACAATCACGCCCAGTTCGGGCTTGGCATGTACTACGGTTTCCTGCTGGTGCTCGCTGTTTACAGCACGCTCCTGTGGCTCACCGTCCACGACCGGAACTACCTGTATTACCTTCTGTTCATTGTCAGCTTCGGACTGTTCCAGGTCACCCTGAACGGTTCCGCCTACGAGTACCTCTGGCCCCGTCTGGTCTGGTGGAACAACTACTCGACCCCGATCTTTGTCGTTGCCTCGGCAGTCAGCGTCGGCTTTTTTACCCGCTCCTTTCTGGTCACCAGAGAAAACTGCCCGCGCCTGGACAAACTGATCCAGGCGCTCTCGATCATCAGCATGGCAGGAATTATCTCTGCGCTGACCGGCCATTATTCGCTGGCGATCCGCACCAGCTCCCTGATGGCCCTGCTGATCATCTTCACCAACGTTGTCTGCGGGATCATCTGTATCATCAATAAATACCGGCCGGCCCGTTATTTCATGGTCGCCTGGTCGATGTTTTTTCTCGGGGTAATGAGTAATGCACTGCGGGCTTTCGGGGTGCTGCCGGCCAATTTCCTGACCATTTCCGGGCCGCAGATCGGCTCATCGATGACCATGATCATGCTGGCCCTGGCCCTGGCAGACCGCTTCAACATCATGAAAGAGGAAACCATCAAGCTCGAGGCGCAATACCGGGCAATATTCGATAAAGCCGCGGAAGGGATATGGCGCACATCCGCCGACGGGAAGCTTCTGCTTGCAAACCCCGCCCTGGCGAATATTCTCGGCTACGCAGATGCCCATGATATTCTGCAGGCCCAGCCGGAGCTCGACCGGATTTATGTTGATCCGGGCGATCGGGAACGCCTGAGAAAAAGGCTGTTCACCTCCGGCACCATCGCAAATTTCGAGACCGAAATGTACCGGAAAGACCGAAAAGTCATCCAGGTTTCGCTGAACGCCCATGTCAGCAGGGACGATAAAGGACAAGTTGAATATCTTGAAGGGATCCTGACCGACATCACCGGCAGAAAGAAGGCCGAAGAGCTGCAGCTCGCAAAAGAGATCGCCGAATCTTCCAGCCGGGCGAAAAGCAATTTCATGGCAGCGATGAGTCATGAAATCCGCACCCCGATGAACGGGGTGATGGGGTTGACCGATATCCTGCTGAATATGGAACTGCCGGAACAGCATCGCAAATTTCTCACCCTGATCAAAACCTCGGCCGACCGGCTCCTGAACATCATCAACGATATTCTTGATTTTTCCAAGATTGAAGCGGGGAAAATGGAGCTTGAGGCGGTCGGTTTCAGCCTGCGCGAAGCACTGACCCCTTCCCTGCATCTCTTCCGCCATAAAGCTGAAGGGAAAGGACTCTCTTTCAACTGGGTCATTGACGAGCAGGTGCCGGATCTTCTGGTCGGCGACCCGGTTCGGATCAGCCAGATCCTCCTGAATCTCATCGACAATGCCGTAAAATTCACCGAAAAAGGCTCGGTGTTTGTGAAAGTGGAACTTCACGGAGAAGCCGGAGAAAACTGCCATCTCCATTTCGAGATCAGAGACACCGGCATCGGTATCCCTCTGAACCGGCAGCACCAGATCTTTACCGCCTTTTCCCAGGCGGACAATTCCCACTCCAGAAGATATGGCGGCACCGGCCTTGGTCTGGCCATCATCACCGAACTCGTCAAGCAGATGAAAGGCAGGATCTGGATCGAGAACAATCCCGAAGCGGAATCCGGCAGTATTTTTCATTTCGTCCTGAGCCTCCCGACAAGCACCGCTCCCGCCGCGCAGCCCCCCCCTCCGAAACCTGCAAAAAAGGAGGAACTTCTCCCCGCGAACCTGAATATCCTGCTGATCGATGATGAGCCGATCAACCGATTGATCGCCTCAGAGATGATCAGACAACAGGGATTCAAGGTCAGCGAAGCGGAAAGCGGGCAACAGGCCCTTGAACTCCTTGCCGGACAACGGTTCGACCTCGTGCTGATGGATGTGGAAATGCCTGGAATGGACGGTTTTGAAACTTCCCGGACCATCCGCAGTCGGGAGAAGAGGGATGTCCATATCCCGATCATTGCCCTGACCGCTCACGCAGTCGATGGTTACCGGGAAAAATGCCTCGCCGCCGGAATGGACGATTACCTTGCCAAGCCCTTTGAATATGACGACCTGCTTGAAATCATATCCCGTCATCGGACAAAACGGCACGACACTCCCGACCCATCTCCAACAGAGAAACCTCAAGACAAATGAACAAAATTCCGGCTGTCCGTACCCAACCACGATCCTATTGCCGCTTGTTGCTGATCGCCCTCACCGGGCTCATTCTGTTTCCGCCCGTGCCTTCTCTTGCCGGTGAACACGCGCAACCGGTGACCTATATTGAAGGGCAGGAATCCTATCCGCTCGACCTCCATCTTGAAATTCTTGAAGACCGGAGCAACCGGCTGACCATCGACGAGGTCACTTCACCATTCCTGAGCAGTCGTTTCGTACTCAACCGGCAACAAAACCCCAACATGGGTTTTTCAGCTTCCGCTTTCTGGCTCAGGTTTACTCCTGCCGCCAATTTTTCCACCGACAGGAAGTGGCTCCTCGAATTCGCCTACCCCCTTCTTGACCAGGTTGAGGTCTACCTCCCCGACGGGAAGGGGGGCTTCTTCCGCAAAACAACCGGCGATGCTCAACCCTTCGCTTCCAGAGAAATCCAGAATCGCAACCTGCTGGTGATCCTCCCGCAGGAAGCGCTTTCCGGCTCGCCGATCTATGTGAAGGTCAAATCCGAATCAACCCTTTCCTTTCCGGTGAACATCTGGTCGGCCCGCGCCTTCATCAAGAAATCCCACAATGAACAGTTCATCCTGGGAATTTATTACGGAATCATTCTGGTGATGATCATCTACAGCCTGCTGCTCCTGTTCACCCTGAAGGACATCGGGTATCTGTATCATCTCATCTTCATCGTCACTTTCGGAATGTTCCAGATCATCATGAACGGAACGGCCTATGAGTACCTCTGGCCGGAAATGATCTGGTGGAACAGCAACTCCCTGCCGGTCTTCATCTGTCTTTCCTGCTTCGGAGCCACCGCATTCACCAGAAATTTCCTTGAAACAAAACGGCAGAGTCCTCTCCTGGACCGGATTCTCGCCGTCTGCTCCGCCCTCGGCCTTTTCTCCGCCCTGTTGCCTTTTCTTTCGAACTACGTCGTCTCCATCAAGGTTGCAGCCTCTGAAGCTTTCATCTGCATCATCTTCATCATGATCACCGCAATCCTCTGTATGAAGAGGAAGTATCGCCCGGCCAGATATTTCATTCTCGCCTGGTCGATGTTCTATATCGGGATCATTGTGCTGGTTGTCCGCGCTTTTGGCTTCCTGAACAACGATTTTCTCTTTATTTACGGACCCCAGATCGGTTCCGCACTGACCGTTATTCTGCTTGCCCTTGCCCTGGCAGACCGCATCAATATCATGAAGGAAGAGACCTTTGCCGCCCAGGAGCAATACCGATCCATTGTTGAAAACGCCACCGAAGGAATCTACCGCACCGATCCGGAAGGCCGTATCCTGATGGTGAACCCCTCTCTGGCAAGAACCTTCGGTTACGACTCTCCGGAGGAGGTCCTGGCCGGCAACATCGATCTTGATGATATCTATGTCCACCCTGAAGACCGTTTGAAATTACGCGAGACCCTTTTCCTGGACAACGTGGTCCAGAATTTTGAAACCGAAATGTACCGGAAGGACCGGAGTCGGATCAATGTCCTGCTCAATCTCCGTGCCGTCAAGGATGGCAACGATAAGACTCTGTATGTGGAAGGCATGCTCACCGACATCACGAGCATGAAGCGGGCGGAAGAGATTACCATGGCCAAAGAAGCGGCGGAAGCGGCCAGCAAGGCCAAGAGCGCATTTCTCGCAACCATGAGTCACGAGATCAGGACCCCGATGAACGGCGTGATCGGCCTGACCAGCATGCTGCTCAAAAAAACCGGGCCGGTCGATTACCCAAAATACCTGAAGATGATCCGGGAGTCCGCCGGCAGACTGATGAATATCATCAACGATATTCTTGATCTGTCCCGGATTGAGGCGGGGAAACTTGAAATCAACACCACCCGTTTTGATATAAGGCAGACCATCAGACATGCTCTGGACATGCTCCGCCTGGATGCCGAGAAGAAAGGCCTCGAGATGCACTGGACAATCCCCGACACCCTGCCGACCCATCTTGTCGGCGACCCGGTAAGGATCACCCAGGTCCTCATCAATCTGGTGGCCAACGCGATAAAATTCACCAGGGTCGGCAGAATTGACCTTGAGCTGCTGATCGACCGGGAAAAGGAAGGGGAGATAGATCTGCATTTCATGGTCAGGGATACCGGGATCGGCGTCGCCCCCGCTGAAACCCGGAACATCTTCAACGCCTTCACCCAGGCAGACAGTTCCCATTCCAGAAAGTATGGGGGTACAGGCCTTGGCCTTGCCATCTGCCACCAACTGGTCTCGCTGATGGACGGGAAAATTTGGGTCGAAAGCAATACCGCCCCGGATGGCAATCATTCGGGGAATGGCAGCACCTTTCATTTCACCCTGACCCTCGGGATATCCGAACCTGAAAAAAACGGCAAGGATGCGGATGGGGAAAACGATGGTCTGCCGACAAAAACCAGCTTGCGGATTCTTCTGGTTGATGACGAAGAAATAAACCGTCTCGTGGCGGCAGAAAATATCCGGCAGCAGGGTTGGCACGTTGAAGAGGCTGAAAACGGCCATCAGGCCCTGGCGGCACTCCAGGGGAACCGCTTCGATCTGGTCCTTATGGATCTTGAAATGCCCGACATGGACGGCTTTGAAACAACGGGGCTGATCAGGGCCGGCGAAGCGGGAACTGGTGATCATCTGCCGATCATCGCCATCACCGCCCATGCGGTCAAAGGGTACCACGAGAAATGTCTCGCTGCGGGGATGGATGATTACCTCACCAAACCCTTCAAGCAGGAACATCTGATCGACATGATCACCAAACACGCTCGCAAATAAGGTCCCTCCGGACAGCCCGTTCACCATGTTCACCGGCTGCGATTATTTTTTTCCTGTAGGCACGACCTTACATCTTGTAGGAATTTTCCTACACGTGTATAATGGAGCGGCTTGGCAAAATATTCCTTTTATTTCGCCACTTGGCTCCTAAACCGGAGGGTCACCCCTCCCCAGATACAAACCAACAAGAAGACAGGAAAAATGAAAGACAAGCACAAAGACATTGCCAGAATTGATCAGCCTTCAAAAAGAACCCACGGCTGGTATGTCAGAGTCAGCTGGCTGGGAAAAACCCACAGCAAATTCTTTTCCGACAAGAAAAACGGCGGCAACCGGGCAAGCCTCCTTGCCGCACTCGCCTGGCGGGACAACACCAGGACAAAAGTCGGCAAACCCCACTCGTCCAAGTACATCGTGTCGGTAGGCAGAACGAACACCGGAGTTCTGGGGGTCCGGCTGAACGACAAGCTGAACCGATACGAGGTGTCATGGGTCACCGCAGAAGGCAAACAAAGCAAAACCTCTGTCTCGATCCGCAAGCACGGCAAGGACAAAGCCTTCAAAAAAGCTTGTGAAATCAGGAAAATCAAGGAAAGCGAAAGACTTGCCGCCTGAGAAGGTCTCGTGAAACTCTCTGCCGAAAAGATCTGCCTGATAAAAAAGTTGTTCGCCGAATGCCCGGAAGACAGAAACTTGCCGGACTGCCCCGCGAGAAACATCAGAAAACTGACCCCTGAAAATCAGGAAAAGCTTCTCGCCCGGATGACTGCTGAAGCAATCGATTCAATTCTTGAACAACACGATACCTGCATGAACCAGTAGGCCGGTTTTACCAAGCCGGCCCGCTGGTCCCACTGTGCTTCTGCCGTCAACCTCACGGTTCTGTTTTCATGTTTTCTGCTGAAAACGGGGTTTCTATGCAGGACTTCGCCCGCAACTTCGCAACGACTTTCTCCAGCAGATCAAAGCTCGCCGCTTCAGCCCAAGAAAAGCCAAGAGCCCTGGTTGAAACACGAAGAATACATACCGACGATTGCCCGGGTATTCAACCCGATAATGATCGGGTGGCGGCCAGCTTCTCTGCAGGAATACCAATCGAAAAAGCGCCGGAAAAGACAACCCGTGACCAACCTGATCCTGCTGATGATCCCGGGTTTGCCGCAATTCCGAAACGGATCAGCTCCGTGGCCCCGGCCCTGATCAAAGAACCCGCCATCAAAGAAGCACCCCCGAATGACTTACAGCCGCGGAGCCGAAAAGTACGATACGCAATTTCAATGAATTACCAATGGAAACATGCTATCATGGTTTGCGAAAATCGCCGGAAGCTCTTTACCGGGCACTTCCCGATCTGGAAGGCACATTGACGCTCCCTGCGGCAGATACGCAAACGGAGTGCGACTTCGAGCTGCGGGGAATGCGTTTCGCTGCGCATGTTCACATTTACCTGTGGGTCCTAAGTTCGCCCGTGTTTTTATGGGGGCTGAGGTGGAACAGGATTGTTGTTATATGACCATCAATAATGCGAGTCTCGACCAGTGACCGACAAAGATTCTCCACCAAAATCTTCACCCGCTTCGGGGAAGTCTGATCATTTCAGACTGCTGAAAAATCTCAGCTCAAAATTCCGCCATCTCAGCATCGCCAACAAGATGCTGCTCGGCTTTTTTCCTCTTCTGCTCCTCCTGATAGTGATCTCGACTTTTTCGCTGATCAAGCTCAACCACCTGAACAGCATGAACAACGCGATCCTGAATGTTGACATTCCGGTCAAGGAAAATGTCGACAAGATGAAAGAAGCGATTCTCCAACAGGAATCGTATGTAAAGCGATACATGCTCCTGAAAGATCAGGAGATGCTCAGGATCTTCAGTGACCGGGGGACCGAGTTCATCAACCTTCTGGATAAACTCAAGCAGCTTCCCGCCGACAGAAATTTCCACACCGACGAACTGCAGAGCCTTTATAACAGTTATTCGAGCTACCTTATTTCCGGCATCAAACTGCGTTCCGACGACCCTGAAAGCTCGGAAAAATTTGAGAGAAACATCCGGATGCGGCAGAGCGAAATAGGCTCTCTGCTGGATAAAATTAAAGCGGATGCGGAGCGGGATCAGGACGAAAAAGCCGGCGTCATCTCCTCCATCGGCAGTCTTGCCTTCAAATTCGCCCTGATCTTATGCGTCTTCGGCCTGGCCCTTTCAATCACCGCAGCTCTGGTCGTGACCAGAAACATTGTCAGCGCGGTACGGAAACTGCAATTTGCCACCGAAATGATCTCCCAGGGGAAATTTGACCACCGTCCGGACATCGACAACAAGGATGAGCTCGGCGAACTGGCGGATGCCTTTGTCATGATGGCCACCCGGCTTATGAAACTTGAAGAGATGTATCTCGACGCAAGCCCTCTGACCCGACTGCCCGGAGGAGTTGCCGTGGAAAATATTCTAAAAAAGAAAATCGAGCAGCGCGACCCCCTTGCCTTCTGCCTGATGGACCTTGATAATTTCAAATCCTACAATGACCATTACGGCTATGCGAAGGGTAACGATATGATCCTGGAAACAGCCTCGATTATCGAGAATGTCCTGGCCGAACATGGTGGTTCCGACGATTTTCTCGGCCATATCGGCGGTGATGATTTTGTGGTCATCACCACGCCCGACAAGTTTAAAAATATCTGCCGCGCGGTCATTGAACGATTCGACCATGCTTCTCCGGGATTCTACAACGAAGCCGACAGAAACCGTGGTTTTATCTCCGGAGAAAATCGACAGGGGCAAACCATGACCTTCCCGCTGGCAACCATTTCAATTGCCGTGGCCACCAACCAGAACAGAATCTTTGAAAACCACATCCAGGTCGGCGAGATCGTAGCCGAGATCAAGGAGTACGCCAAATCCATCACCGGCAGCTCCATGATTGTCGACAAGCGCCATGACCCCCTTGACACCAAGGTCCTCTCGTTCCGAGCCGGGAAAAAATGAACGGAATACCAATGAAGTCAGCCAAGAAAATCATCCCCGCAGGCCTCCTTCTTTCGGCTTTGCTTCTCGGATGCCTCCCCATAACCGGGAAAAACCGGGCGACTGATTTTTCCACCGAGGGCCTCTCCCAAAAAGAGTTTGCATTTCGAATCAGGAAACTGCAAAACGACTATCTGACCCTGGATGAAAAAGAGGGTCCCGACGCGGTCAGGATTCACCAGGACCTGGTGAGTCTATTCCTCTCCCCTCACAACCCTGATCGGGATTTGGGTCGCGCCGCAACAGAGCTGGAGGAAATAATCTCTCTCAGCCCCCAAGGCCCGGAACGGGATGAAGCAAAAAGCATCCTGACCATTCTCAATGAATTTACCGAACAGCGGCGAGTGATTGAAACCCTGCAGGCCCAGCTTGACGAGGCTCAATCAGCCCGCGAATCGCAAGGCGCCAAAGATAGGCGGATCAAGGAACTGACTGCGGAAAACACGTCACTCAAGCAGAGGCAGGAAGAGTTGCGGGCTGAAAACAGAAAACTTGAAACCACCATCGAGAAGCTTAAATTTCTTGACCTCAACATCGAAAAGAAACGGAAAAACTTCCGCTGAAAAAAACCTATTTCCGGCCATGTTTTTTTAAGGTTTCCATGTAAGGGCCGAACAGTTCATCGTAGTCCCCCCGCCCCCTCTTGTAGATATTTTTCATAAAGTCCACATCCCCATCGTTAATGACCAGATTCGCACTGTATGACAATGCTTCCAGGGTGTACAGAGTCTTGAACTCGGATCCGATCAGGACATAAAATATATACCGTCTTTTAAACATCTGCATGTTACGCATGTACTCGTGAAATTCAGAGTCCTTGAGAGAGACCCCGTCAAAGCCGCTGTGCAGAACCACCACGACAAACTCCGCCGTCCGCATCTGCTCAATGGCTTCAGCCACGCTGTCGACATTGATCGTCTGGTAAAACAATTCGACAAACGAACCGTTCACCTTGTCTCTGAGAGGCCCCTTATCAATCAGGATCAACGCCTTGGGCATATCCCTGATTCGAGTTTCCTCTTCAAATTTTCCCTGGGTCAGCCAGTCGATATTCGGAGGCTTGGGCGCCTCAGGAGACTTTCGACTCGTTGTCGGTTCGGCGGAATCCACCCGCCAGTCGGCCAGCGACCCGTCTGACTGCAGTTCAATGGCGTCACGGCAGTGAGGGCATTTGATCTTCAGGGTCCCGGACTTGAGACTGTCCAGGGCGGCCTGGATCTTGTTTTCCTGGCTCTCGGTAAACCGGAGTTCCTTCGAACAGTTGGGACAGGTGGTGATCATCTTTCTCCTCCGGAAAAAGGGAATTCGCGAAAAAAATGCCGGAACTTCGAAAAACTTCTGCTAAGGTGGACTCCAGCCGAACAACCCGGGTGGAGGATTTTTTTCAATTGCCACCCGGCCCAACAGAAACCTGAGCCCCCCCGAAAACCTAATACCCCGAGTGTTTCTGACCGGCGCCGATTTCCATGGCCAGCCCCTTGATCCCGGTGGTCGCTTCGCCCCTGGTGGACTTGACCAGATCAATCCCCCGGGAAACCACACTTCTTTTCGAACTGTAGGAGATCGCAGTCGCTTCGGTAATCAGGCCGTTCTCGAAAAGCTGCAGGATATGCTGGTCAAAGGTCATCATCCCGACCGGCGCGCCATCGCCGATAATATCATAAAAGGTCTTTTCATCGGTTTCACCATTCATGATGAGCTCTTTCACCCTGAGGTTCATACAGAGGATTTCGATGGCCGCAATCCGCCCGCCGCCGATCTTCGGCAGCAGCCTCTGGCAGACGATCCAACGGATGGTGTCGGCAAGTCGATTCCGGACCTGGGCCTGCTCCTCCAGCTCGAACATGCCGAGAATCCTGTTGATGGTCTGCCCCGCATCAACGGTATGCAGGGTACTCATCACCACATGGCCGGTTTCAGCCGCCGTCATGCCGATTTCCATAGTCTCCCGGTCACGCATTTCACCGACCAGGATCACTTTCGGCGCCTGCCGGAGGGCAGCCCGCAGACCGGAGGAAAAATTATCGAAATCACGGCCCAGTTCCCGCTGGTTGAAAGTCGCCGTGGCATGGGTATGCACATATTCGATAGGGTCCTCCAGGGTCACCACATGAACAGGTTGTTCCTTGTTGACCTCGTCAAGAATCGCCGCCAGGGTAGTTGATTTACCGGTACCGGTGGCCCCGGTCACCAGGATCAGACCATTCCTCTCCTTATGGACCCGATGGAGGGCGTTCGGCAGATTGAGATCGCTGATGGTCGGGATTCTGGTTTCGAGCTTCCTGAGCACGGTAGAGATATTCCGCCGACCGGAAAAGATGTTGACCCGAAACCTCACATCTTTCCCGAGACGGTAGGAAAGATCACAGGAGCCGTATTTGGTGAGATCATCAAGCAGCCGCTGGTCGCCGTTAATCAGGTTCAGGGCAAAAACTTCCGCCTGGAAAGGAGTGAGCTTTTTCACTTCCGGTCTGATCCGGACAGCCTCCATGAGCCCTGCCGCTTCTACCTGGAGTGGTTTACCGGCGGTGATGTTAAGATCGGAAACGTGGTCGTAGGACTGGAGCATGGTGCCGATCCAGTAATCAATATCTGGCTGCTTCATCTGTGATCCCTTTCCATCGATATGCGTTTATCTGGGGTACCCGTCTGCCTGCCCGGCACGGTAATAAATAGTACATAATAGCGGCGGCAATCGGCAACTATTTCTTTTTGACCAGAAAATAGAGCCGCCCCGGGCTCTTCAGGTTTCCTGCGGCAGCCCTGGCCTGGGTTCCCCCGCCCAGAAAAAGATCGAGCCTGCCGCTCCCCTTAATCGCCGAGCCGGTATCATGGCTGAAGACAAAGCGTTTCAGCGGCGCCCAGCCGATGATCAGGTTGTCTTTAGCAAAGAGAGGTTTTCTGGTTTCGAGATAAGCCGGAGCCCCCGGGGCAAAGCAATCATTATCGACGGCTACCGACCTGCCGGGCGTCAAAACTCTCCCGAGACTTCCCAGAGGTCCTTTCCTGCCCCCCCCTCCCCAGCGGAAAAACACGTAGGATTCATTGTATTTGAGGATCTCATCAACTTCCCGGGGATGTGCCTCCAGATAGCTGATTATTGCCGGCAGGCTCACCTGCTCCAGATCCATTGCCCCCCGGTCGACCAGCAGTTTGCCGATACTCCGGTAAGGACGCCCGTTCTTGGCCGCAAACTGCAGATCGAGAGTCCTGCCGTCACGAAGACGCACCTTCCCCGACCCCTGGACGTGAAGGATAAACGCCTCGACCCGATCGGCGAGATAGACCAGCTCCTGCCCGGCAAGGACCCCACGCTCTTCGATTTCGGCCCGTGACCAGTAAGGGACCAGCCGACCGTTTTCGATTCTTCCGGTTTCATCGCCCCGCACAACCAGATCAGGGGGGGCGCTGTAGACCGGATAGACAAAGGGCGGTTTTTTGACCAGGCTGCCGGCAACGACCGGTTCAAAATAACCGGTAACCAGCATCCGCCCATCCCTTCCGGCGCCTCCGGCCGCAGGACAGAGCTCAAACTTTTCCTGCAGAGCACCCTGCAATTCAGTTCTATTCCCGACCCGCTGATACACCGCGCGAAACTCGACCAGGGTCTCCACCATTTCCGAGGCGCGGTAACTCCGATTGCAGATGACATACCTCCGCTCCGGGGGCTGGGATCCGTAGTATTCAAGACTTGTTGCCAGCGCCTCATCAATCCCGGCCCCGGCCAGATCATCAAAAAAACCGGGCACGTCGGCAACGGAGACTACCTCTCCATAGCAATCCTCTCCGGCAACTGCGGTAAACGCCCGCAGAATGACCAGACAAAGCAGAAGACAGATATTTTTTTTGCCCGTAGAAATCATAACAGCACAATCACCACAACCATTTAATCCCCATTTTCAAGCCTCAGGCAGAAAATAAATCTGAAAAGTCGAGACAGACCGGAAAAATGAGTATAATGAATTTTCGTTACCGGGGACAGTCCCAAATGAATTGCGGCACCACTCCATCATGACTGAAATGGTGTCAGAACGTTCCTTTTCGGGAGGGAATCATGCAGACAGGGTTTGTGTTTAATATGACTATGCAGGGCGATACGCTTTCACCCCTCAGGAGGGGACGAGTGAGCGGAAAAGAGTATCCCCGCACCTCTCTGCTGGCTTAGTGAGTGATTTGATGAAAGCAGTCATTACAGGACCGACTCACATTCTGCTCTTACAAGCTAACCCGCAGCCCGAAGTTTTGAGCGCTTATCTCCCCCGGGAATCTTCGATCATGAGGCCAGGCCATGGACCGGAAACCCTACATGTTCCATGAAATAGATACCGACGAAGGCTTTTATTTCAACAAGGCGCTCGGTTTGCCGACGGTCATCAGCAAGTACCGGGAAATCGAAACCATTCTCACCGATCTGCACTATATGGCCTGCATCACCATCCAGATCGGCCATCTCAGCAAAGTCGAATACCTGTACGGCAGCACAATCTACACGGAACTACTCAGGTTCATCAACGACTACCTCCTGAAGATCCGCACCGAAGAACTCCGCACCGAGGATATCTTCGTCGTCGATCTGTTCGATGTCGACACCTTCATCATCTTCCTTTCCGCCCCGAGAGAACACCGGACCCAGCTTCTCAGGCACCTGGAAGCCATCACCGAAAGGCTCAGGATTCATACCGAAAAAAAGGTGTTTGAAACATTCTATCCGTACCTCAAGGAGTATGCGAGGCCCTCAATAGGATATGCCCTGGTCATCAACAACCCGATGGTCAGCAATCTGCGTCTGATTACCCAGCTGGTCAGCAGTGCCAAGAAGATGGGTGAGTTCATGACCCTCAAGCACGACTACTCAAGCCGCTTCAACCTGCAGAAAATAATTATTGAAGAAAACATCCATACCGTCTTCCAGCCGATTGTCTCCCTGCCGGACCTTGAGATCATAGGATACGAAGCGCTTTCGCGGGGGCCTGAACACTCCGAATTTTACACCCCCCAGCTTCTCTTTGTCGTGGCGAGCGAATGCGGCCTTTCATTTGAACTTGACCGGTTGTGCCGTAAGATCGCCCTTGAAACCATCCGTCATGTGGAAACAGACCGAAAGATCTTCGTCAACACCCTGACCATGACCATTCACGATCCCGAGTTTCGCGGCACCTACCTGAAGGAGCTGCTTGCCGATCTGAAGATCAAACCGGAAAATGTCGTCTTCGAGGTGAGCGAGAGGCTGGCCATCGACAATTATGATCTGTTCAGGAGTGCGCTGCAGGATTACAAGGATATCGGGATTGTTCAGGCCACCGATGATATCGGCACCGGATACTCCGATCTGGAGCGGGTCATGGAATTAAATCCCGGTTTCATGAAGATCGACATCTCTTTTGTGAGAGGCGTGGACAAAAGTTTTATCAAGCAGAAGATTGTCGCCTCTCTGGTTGCCCTTGCCAGGGGGTTGAACTCGGAGATCATTGCCGAAGGGGTTGAAACCGGAGAGGAATACGAAAAGCTTGTCGAACTCGGTGTTCCGTACGCCCAAGGTTTCCTTTTCGGCAGGCCGTCTCCGGAGCTGGTTGACAAGTCTTTTGATTTCCAGCACACTGCAGCACGATCATAATATTTATTAAGGATATCGAAATCAGATGGAAAAAACATTGCTCGACAAGATCGAACACCTCCTGGGGGAGGGCAAAACCAAGGACCAGGTCTGGCGGAACCTGAAAGAGACCGAAAACCAGGAAGAACTGGTCTTTCTCCTCAATGATCTGCCGACCCTTAAAAACCGCCGGGCTTTTTTACTGCTCAACCTGCCATTGTGCGCTCTTCTGGTAATCATGACCGGGATGAAACTCTTCGCGGCGGTGGCCATCGGCCAGATCAACTATCTATTTTTTCTCGCCATGGTGGTGCCGATGATCAATGTCTACCTCCTGAAAAAAATTCTTCGCTTTCGCCGCACCGGTTTTCTGTACCTCTTCGTCCTTTCCTTCCTCTCCCTTTTTCAGCCTGAAAACCACCGATTGCTTGAAGTAGTGCTCCTCGGGGTCATCCTGTTTCTGTCCGGATTTCTCTACCTGAAGATGTTCCCGAAGAAGGAGCGGCTCAAATCACCCGAAAAGGCTCCCACCAATGGCTAAAGATGAAACAAATGAGGTGCCGGCGAATGTGGCCCTCGCCTTCCTTACCGAGATTCTTCCCTTCAAGGACCTCGATCCCGCGGCCCTTTCAAAACTGGCGAGAAGATGCACCATTGATTTTTACCCCAAAGGAACCCTGATCTTCCGCCAGGGAGAGACGGAAGTTTCCCATCTGTATGTGATCCAGCAGGGCGGGATCAAAACCTACCGGACAGAGGGCGACACCCAGACGCTCAAGGATTATCGGGGGGTCGGTGAATATTTCGGCGCGTTGCCGCTGATCCAGGGAACCAGGGCCAACCTGAATATTGAAACGATAGACGACACCTTCTGTTTTCTGTTCGAAAAGCAGGATTTTCTCGATCTGCTCGACTCAAATCCCGCCGTTTCCCAGTATTACCTCCGCACCATGTCGGCCAAGATGGCCGGTCTGGTCTATTCCGAGGTCCGCCAGCACAAGATGGCCCCCCGGACCGATGGCGCGCTCTACCTGTTCAGCGCCCAGGTCGGAGATGTCGCCAAAGGCAACCTCTATCAGGCTCCGGAGAGCACCACGGTCCAGGAAGCGGCAATCATCATGTCCGAGAACATGATCGGCTCACTGCTGTTGACCGACAGCCGGGGTGAGATCAGCGGCATCGTTACCGACAAGGATATCCGCAGCAAGGTGGTCGCCAAAGGCATAGATTTCAAAACCCCGGTTTCTGCGATCATGGCCTCTCCCGTACAGACCATCTCCAGCCAGGCCGTCTGTTTCGACGCCCTGCTGAAGATGATCAAGACCAAGATCCATCATCTGGCCATCGAACAGAACGGCAAAATCATCAGGATGATCACCACCCACGATATCATGGTGACCCAGGGCACCTCCCCCCTGTACCTGTTTCGCGAAATTCTCGCCCAGAAGAAGATTGAAGGCCTCTACCCTCTGGCCAGGAAGATTCCGCAGGTGGTACGCTCCTTGATCGAAGAAGGGGCGAAGGCCAACAATATCACCAGAATGATCGCCGTGCTCAACGACCATGTTTTAGACCGGATGCTCTCCCTGCTGCAGGAGGAATTCGGCCGGGCCCCGGTCCCCTGGGCCTGGCTGCTGCTGGGCAGCGAGGGCCGCAGGGAACAGACTTTCAAGACCGATCAGGACAACGCGATCATCTACGGCGCCCCGGAAGATCCGACCCTGAAGGACCAGGCGGAAGAGTACTTCAGACCTTTCTCGGAACGCGCGATCGAGCATCTCGTCAAGTGCGGCTATCCGCTCTGCCCGGGAAACATCATGGCCTCCAACCCGGAACTGCGCCAGCCCTTTCCGGTATGGAGCGGCTACTTCCAGAAATGGTGCCGGACCCCCACCCCGGAGAGCGTTCTCAAGTCAATGATCTTTTTCGATTTCAAGGCGGGTTTCGGCGACAACGGGATGGCCGAGGCGCTCAGAGATGAAATCACCCGAACCGCCCGCAAATCTGATATCTTCCAGCTCTGGCTGGCAAAAAGCTGTCTTTCCTCCCGCCCGCCCCTGTCGTTTTTCAAGAATTTCATCGTCGAAAAGGATGGCGAACACAAGAACACCTTCGATCTCAAGACCAGAGGCCTGGTCTTCATCGTCGATTTCGCCCGCCTGATGTCACTCAAGCACGGGATCACCGAGACCAACACCCTTGCCCGCCTGAACCTCCTGCAGGAAAACCAGTATCTGCCCCAGGGGCTCTGCAACGAAATCATCGAGGCGTATGAATTCCTGATGCACCTGCGCCTGATCCACCAGTTGCAGATGATGGAGACCGGTCAGGAACCGGACAACTATATCAACCCCAAAGACCTCACCGACCTTGAACGACAGACCCTGAAAGAGGCATTTGCCGTCATCGGCCGGCTGCAGGATTTCCTCAGCAAAGAATTTCACCTGGCGGAACAGTGAAAAATGGATTTTTCAAAGATTGCCAAGCTGTTCGGGAGAAAATCAACCGGCGTCCATCCGCTGATCGCCCGCAGTCAGGAGTACTTTCGTAATTTCAATAAAGACCTGCCACTCCAGGACTATGATTTCGTGGTTTTCGACACGGAACTCTCCGGGTTTGACCTCAATAAAGACGAGATCGTTGCGATCGGGGCGGTCAAGATCCGCAACCTGCAGATCCAGTGTGCCTGCACATTCTATTCCCTGGTCAGACCGGAAAAAGACGCCCATACCCCAAGCACCCTGATCCACCGGCTCACCCCCGGCAAACTGATCGCGGCCCGGCCGCTCGCGGAAGTATTGCCGGAGTTCATCGATTTCTGCGGTGAAGCCGTCCAGATCGGGCATTACACCCGCCTGGACCTGGATTTCATCAACAAGGCCACCACCAAACTGTTCGGAGGCGCCCTGAAAACCCCGTATCTCGACACCATGCGCCTGGCCATGGCCTACAACGAATCGAAACACGGCCATTATTACGACCACAGCAACATCCATGGCGCCTATACCCTGAATGCCCTGAGCCGCGAATTCAACCTGCCGATATTCACCGAGCACAATGCCCTGCAGGATTCCCTGCAGACTGCCTATCTCTTTCTTTTCCTGGTCAAAAAGATGCGGGAGTACGGCTTCCGGACCTTGAACGACTACCTGAAAGCAGGCCGCAAGTGGAAAATAATCCTTTGAACCTCTGCCCGGAAAGCCCCCCGTCTCTCTTCCCCAAACAATGGATTTTCGTTCACTCTTTTTTTGTTAGATCGTCTCCCGAAAAATTACGGCACAAATCTTACGCATCTTATATAACAACAGAAAGAAGCCGTTTAAGCAGCAACACTTTTTGAAAATATGTTGACTGCAAATTGAGCAAGATGCCTCCGGATTGCAAAAAGGACTGCGGCGCAAAAGGTGGTAAACAAGCAAGAGTCAAGCAAAGATCTGACCCCTTTACCATAGCCATTTTTTAGATCGGCATTGTGGAGTTCCTTGACCCTCAGGAGATGTTCCTGAAGAGGCTCATTAAAACGTTCAGATAAGACCGTCAACCGGTCCTTGCCGCCCTTACCGCGAACCAGGAGCTGTTGTCTGGCAAAATCAATGTCCTTGACTCGCAAACGGACACACTCCATGTGTCGTAAGCCGCTCCCATATAACAGCCCGGCCATCAGGCCCATGGTTCCTTCGAGTGACTCAAGCACCAGATCCACTTCGTCATGTGTAAACACCACCGGGAGTCGCTGGGGCTTCTTGGGTTTTGCATAAGCGCCGATATCGCCAAGTGGTTTCTCCAGAACCTTGGCATACAGAAAGACTATGGCATTCAAGGCCTGTCGCTGGGTGTTGCCGGCCACCTCTCGCCGCGTTGCCAGATATTCGAGATACTCTTTCACTTCCTTGGCGCCTACCGTATCCGGCTCTTTTAAATCAATGAAAT
>JAHJIQ010000017.1 GCA_018823285.1 Pseudomonadota bacterium | reverse complement strand
GCCGAGGGCGGGATACCCTGTGCTCCTCGTCAGTGACGGGACGCTGAAAAACTCGCCCTTCGGGCTCAAACAGTTCCAGCGTCTTATCCGTCACCGCCTGCGGTGCTCGGCTGCGTGACATGGGGAAGGAAATGCAAAAAAACCTCTATCAGGGAGGTTGCTGATGCCTCCAGCTATGCTGGAGAGCGATTCACTTGGCAACTGATTAATAAGTGTTACAGGGAATGTCAACATTGACAGTAGACATCATCCCATGTCAAATACGGCGATGCAGATCAGACTTATAGCCTTTAACGGCCGTTATATCCACTCCTGTCTCGCGCTTTTCTATGTCAGGGAAGAGCTGCGGAAAAATCTTCCTGCTGCGGCAATTGAGCTCCGGCAGCTGACCATCAACGACCCGTATTATCAGACCCTTCTTAGCATAAGCGAGGGGAGCCCTTTCGCCATCTTCTTTTCGGTCTATATCTGGAACTCCGAACTGGTCCTGCAGCTGCTCGACGATCTGGCCCGGATTCTGCCGGAGGTCCCGTTCGTACTGGGCGGCCCCCAGGCCGCCGCTTTCAGCCGGGACCAGCTGCCCGCCAAGACCACGGTCATCAAAGGTGAGGTGGAAGGGCTTTCTCCCTCATTTTATGAAGATCTGCAGCATAACCGACTGGCCCCGGTTTATGAGTGCAGACCAGGCGGGCCATTCCCCTCCCCTTATACGGATGGAGACCTGACCGGGGTTCTGCATAACCGCCATATCTATTATGAATCCTGCCGGGGCTGTCCCTTTTCCTGCAGCTATTGCCTTTCCTCGGTGGAACGCGGCATGAACCGGAAGGATGTTGAACAGGTCAAAAGGGAGCTCGCGGCGATCCTCAAGCACCGGCCGAAGATCATCAAGTTCGTCGACCGGACCTTTAACGCGAATGCGGACCGGGCTTTGGAAATCTGGCGCTTTCTCTCCGAACAGGGGGGGGAGACCCTCTTTCATTTCGAGATGGCCCCGGATCTTTTCAGTGAGGAGATGTTCGCCTTTCTCGCGGAGCTGCCGCCGGGGCGGTTCCAGTTTGAACTGGGCATCCAGTCCACCCACCCGGAGACCCTGGCGGCGGTCAACCGGGTGATGGATCTCAAAAAGGTGGGAGAGAATATCCGCCGATTGGCCGCCCTGGACAACATCCACCTCCATGCCGATCTGATCCTCGGTCTGCCCGAGGAAACCGCATCCTCCTTCCGCAACGGAGTCCGGGAGGTTTTCGCCATGGGTCCGCACTATATCCAGATGGGACTTCTGAAGGTTCTGCCGGGAACCGGAATCAGCGGTGTTCCCGGCCTGGTGCACAGCCGAAAGCCGCCGTATCAGGTCTTGGCCACCCCGCAGATGGATCACCGGACCCTGAGCCATCTCTACTGGCTCGGCGAATGTCTGGAGGCCTTCCACAACAATCGCTATTTTCCCTGTTTATTTGCCTATCTGCGGGAAACCGGTGAAGATATCTGCACCTTCTTCGAAGAGTTGTTGAAGGTCTGCCGGGCGCGGAATTTCTTTTCTCTTTCCGCCACCCAGGAATTTTGCAACAGCCTGCTCTGCGAGGTCATTTCAGGCAGGAATGACTGCGAGCTGATCAGGGAACTGCTTCGCTACGACTGGCTGCGCTGCGGCCACCGTTTTCTGCCGGAACCGCTTGCCGACGAAAACCTGGCCGAACTGCGCAAACATTTGAGTCGTACGCTGGGGGTGAATTTTCCCCCGTATTACGATTATCGCAGCCGCGACGAATTCTTCCGCAAGTCCTTCTTCGCCGCCTTTTCAGGGTCGGCACTGCAGCGCCTCGGCCTCGGGGACGGCACCAAAGATGGTATTGTCTGTTTCCTGCCCGACAGGGAACCGGGAATCCACTCATTCCAGAAAGTATGCCTGCTGCCAGGATGAGCCGAGAGTTTAAACAGGGAGGGGCCTGAAATTCTCAAGCCGGCAAAATCTTTAATATTTCTTTCCGGTCGATTAAGTTGATCAGGAATAAAAACGGGTGAGCGATAATGAACGAGATGATCCTCCATAACGCCAATGTCCTGGTCAGAATGGTCTTCTACGGTCTGTGGGCCTGGATTTTTTATTTTGACGGCCTGCATCTTTCCCTGCCGATGCGAAGTTTTCTGAACATGCTGGTCCTGGCCGATATCATCACCTGGTTTGCCTATCAGGTTTATCTCCTGCCCAGAATGGTGGTGCAGCTCGGCATTGGCACGGTGGTGAATATGGTGGTGATGTATTTCCTGTTCCGGGACGCAAAAGCCCTGGTTCCCGAGTATCTCGGGATGCAGGCCATGGCGATCATGGTCTTTCTGTCGGTGGCCGCAGTGAAGGGGTTTTACTATGTGCTGATCGAGATGGACTCCCGCCGCCGTTATTCCGAATGAGGGCACCTCTCCCCAGCGGTGATGGTCAGTTCCGGTCAAGTACCTCACGGACAATATTGGCCATATCCTTCATGCTCACAGGCTTCAGGACGAATTTTCTGATCCCAAGCTCTTTGGCCTTTTTTTCGGAAATCATCGAACTGTAGCCGGTGCAGATAATAATCGGAATGTCGGGGCGCGCAGCCAGCAACTTTCTGGAAAGGTCACTCCCGGGCATTCTCGGCATGGTCTGGTCGGTTACCACGAGATCAAAGGCATCCGGGCGGGAGTTGAAATCGGCCAGCGCCTGAAGGCTGCTGGTATGCGCGGTCACGGTATACCCGAGACCGGTCAGGCAGGTTTTCAGGAAATTGCTGATCATCTCCTCATCATCGACAACGAGGATTCTTTCCGTACCGGTGGGAAGCGCTTTTTTCTCTTCCGGGGCCTCTTTTTGCTTGTATCTTTTTTCCACGGCCGGGAAATAGAGTTTAAACATCGAGCCCTTCCCGACCGTGCTTTCCACTTTTACCAGTCCGCCATGGCTTTTGACGATCCCGTAGACCACCGCCAGGCCGATTCCGGACCCTTTGCCGGTGCCCTTGGTTGTGTAATAGGGCTCAAAGATGCGGGTGAGCACCTGTTTCTCCATCCCGCAGCCGGTATCCTGAACAACCAGCTCAACGAACAGCCCTGGCGACACCTCCGGCTCGCTGCTCACTTCTTTGGCGCCGAGGATTTTATTCGAGAGGCGGATGGTGATCGTTCCCTGTTCCTCAGGCAGCGCATGAAAGGCATTGGTATAAAGATTCATCAGGAGCTGATGGAACTGGCTCGGGTCCATCATGATGTCGCCGCACTCCGGATCGATATCTTCCTTGAGCTCGGTTGTTGTCGGCAGGGAAGCACGCAGCATTTTCAGGGCCTCCTTGACGATAATCTGCGGCTGGAGCTGTACCTTTGTGCTGTCCTGTCTTTTCCGGCTGAAGGTGAGGATCTGCTTCACAAGCTCCTTAGCCCGGTTCGCGGCATGCAAAATCTGGTCGACATGGTCTTCAGGCAAGTCGGAACGGGAAAGGGAATTTTTCGTCAATTCGGCATAGCCCATGATCGCCGTCAGGATATTGTTGAAATCATGGGCGATGCCGCCGGCCAGGGTGCCCATGGCTTCCATTTTGCGCGATTGAAAAAGGTCTTCCTCCATTCTTTTGATTTCCGAAATGTCCTTGGCGGTATGCACCAGATATTGCAGTTCCCCGTTCTCATCCAGGACCGGAGAGGACGACAGTTGAAAGATCTTGCCAAGCGTCGGGTGTTCCACGATTTCAGTAAAGGAGTGGAGGGGGTTTTCGATGGTCCTGACCGCAGGGCAGTCCGGGCAGGGACTTGCTGCTTTCCTGAATAGCTCATGACAGTGCCGGCCGTTCAGGCCGCCCGGTTGCACCTTGAAAAATACATGGGCCGCTTCATTGGCCCGGAAAATACGCAGGTCTTTGTCGAGCAGGGTGACGATATCCGGCATGGCGTCGAAGGTTTGTTCCCATTCCCTTTTACCTTGCTGAATGGCGATTTCGATTTTTTTCTGCTCGGTAATGTCTGTCATTATGGTGCGGAACCGGCTTGTATGGCCGTCCATCTCAAAGTCCACAGTACTTTTCAACTGGGCATGAAAAATTGTCCCGTCTTTTTTCCGGCAGCGGAATTGGCAGCTCTGTTTTTTCTTTGACTCCAGGAGTCTCTTGCGGCAGTGGTAATGGATATCCTGATCCGCCTCAAGGATAAAGGCGGAAAGAGGTTGTCTGAGCAGGCTCCCTCTCGCCACGCCGAGCATGTCGGCGGCGGTGAGGTTGGCCTCGACAATCAGGCCCGTGCCACTCACGGTCAGATAGCCGACCGGGGCAAAGTCGTAGAGGTTGGTGTATTTGCGGCGGGATTGTTCGAGTTCCTGCTGGGTTTTGCGCAGGTCCTCGTTCTGCAGTTCCAGTTCGATCTGGTAGGTGTCCAGTTCATGGACCAGTTTTTTTACCTCTTCCTGCGACAGGGCCCGGCCGTTGCCGATCGGGATGGACAGATACGCATGGGCCCGTTTTCGCAGGTCCATAAATTTGTTGGCGGAGCTTTTATCCCGGTGCATCATCTTCTCCCGTCAAGTGCTGCAAGGCCTGTCTGGTGAGCATGCCCAAATCCCTTTCCGTGGTGGCAATGGATGCCGGCACCCCGTTTTCATCTAATATCTTGGTGGCCGTCAGCAAGACATTGACAATTTTTCCGTCTTTCCTGAGCCGTTTCGTCAAGATCGGTTTTGCTTCTTCCTCCTTCAGCGTGGAAATCAGGGCCCGGGTCTTCTTTTGCCAGCCGGAGGGAACAAGATCGATGAGGTTCATCTGCAGCGCCTCGGCTTCGGAGTAGCCGTACATTTTTTCCGCGCCCCGGTTCCACGCAAGAAAGCGACCACTGAAATCGAGCATGGTGACGGCGTCGTTGGAGTCTTTGACAATGGCCGCCAGCCGTTTTTCCCGGGCCAGCTGTTTTTTTAATTCTGTCACATCCTCGAAGATAATTACAACCCCCGCGATCACATTTTTTGCGGTCCGATAGGGCCGGAGGCGCATACGGTAAATGGTGCCCCTGGTGTCCTCTACTTCCAGCTCCTTTTTGCCCAGCTCCTCCAGCACTTCTCCGGCCTGTCCGGCAAGGTCGACATTTTTCAGCGAGGTGGCGAAATGGGTGATCGGCCGGCCGATGTCCAGCGTGGTGAGAGGGACCAGATCGGTTGTCTTGGGGGTGAAGCGCCTGATGTTCAGGTCGATGTCAAGAAAGATGGTGGCGATCTCGGTGGCATCGAGAAGGTTTTTCATATCGTCGTTGGCCGTGACCAGTTCTTCAATCCTGCCCTGCAGTTCGGCGTTGACCGTGGAGGACTCCTCGTTTAAGGACTGCAGCTCCTCTTTTGAGGTCTCCAGCTCTTCGTTGGTGCTCTGCAGTTCTTCATTGGTGCTCTGCAGCTCTTCATTGGTGGATTTCAATTCCTCGTTCGAGGTCTGCAGCTCCTCAATCGTGGTCTGGAGGTTTTCCTTGGTATACTGCAGCTCGGCGGCAAGGTTTTTCAGTTCGGCGCTCCGGCTTGACCGGGTCGTTCTGCCGGGCGGTGCTCCTTTCTTTTTTTTCGGGGAGGGACGCTCATTGAAGATGACCATCATCAAGCCACGGCGGCCCGTCTGCAGATCAGGCAGCGGTTTGACGACGAGGTCGACTTCCACGAACCCGCCGTTCGCCTGGACCTGCAGCCCGTTAACGACGACCTCCTGCCGTTCGGCGATCATCCGGTGAATGGCGCCGGCCAGCCCCGCCTTCAGTCCGGGCTTCGCCATATCGAGGGCGTTGAGGTTTGCCACCCCTTCGGCAGGCTCCAGGAAGCAGCCGGTCCGACCGTGGATATAGATGATGTCGCCGTTGTCGTCAATGACCACACAGGTCGACATGTCGCTTTGCGAGATGATGCTCTTCAGCAGTTTGAGCGGCTCGATCTCCTTGAGGGATGGCGCCGGTTTCTGGAAAACCCGGTCGTGGTGTCCTGCGGCACCACGAGCTGTCTGGATGTTCAGGACCGGTTGCATCATTTTCCCGGCCGGGAGACTCTTGAAGATTTTCCATTTTTTATCGAGGGGATCGAAGAGATCGGTTGCCTGACCAATGGTTTCCGAGGAACCGAGAAAGAGCAGGCCGCCCGGTTTTACGCTGTAGTGAAAGAGAGGCAGCAATCTTTTCTGCAGTTCCGGCCCGAAGTAAATGAGCAGATTCCGGCAGCAGAGGAGATCGAGCCTGGTAAAGGGCGGGTCCTTGGTAATATTCTGGGGGGCAAAAACCACCAGGTCGCGGATGCTTTTTTTAATCTGGTAGTGGTTCTCTTCCCTGGTGAAGAATTTTTTCAGGTGTTCCCGGCGCACATCAACCGAAATAGACTCCGGATAGATTCCGGCCCGGGCCAGGGCGATGGACTCTTCATCGAGATCGGTGGCGAAGATCTGGATCGGGAGGTGTTTTCCCAGGACCTCCAGGCATTCCAGGACAATGATGGCGACGGAGTACGCCTCCTCGCCGCTGCTGCAGCCCGCCACCCAGATCCGGACGTTATAGTCGTCCGGTTTGTCCGCGAGCCACTCCTGAAACTTTTCTTTCAGGGATTTATAGGCGGCGGGGTCTCTGAAGAAACAGGTGACCCCGATCAGAAGCTCCCGGAACAGGATGGCGGTCTCCGGTTCGGACTCCTGAAGGTAGCGGACATAATCATCGATATCGTCGATCTGGTGCACGTGCATCCGCCGCTCGATCCGGCGACAGATGGTGTTTTGTTTGTACTGGGAAAAATCATGCCCGGTAGTTGTCCGCAGCACGACAAAGATTTTCTGCAGGGCGCCCTGCATGTTCCCAAAATCGGCCGCAATACCGCCTGCCGGTCGCCGCGACTGGTGGCCAACATAATTCATTAGTTGCGCGGGCATTTTGTCCGGGGGCAAAATATAATCGACCAGGCCGGTGGCAATAGCGCTTGCCGGCATCCCGTCGTATCTGGACGAATCCGGGTCCTGGGCCATGACCATGCCGCCCGCGCCCTTGATGGCCCTGACCCCCAGCGTGCCGTCGGTGCCCGTTCCGGAAAGAATGATGCCGATGGCCCTTTCCTCCTGGTCCTGGGCAAGGGAGCGAAAAAAGATGTCGATGGGCAGGTTTGCTCTTCTGGGCATCGGTATCTCCAGGAGTTGCAGGGCGCCGTTCAACAGGGCCATCTCCTTGTTCGGAGGAATGATATAGACCTGGTTCGGGCCAACCTTCATGTTGTCGACGACCTGATGGACCTGCATCGCGGTCTTTTTCTGGATGAGCTCGGGGAGGATGCTCGCGTGATTGGGGTCGAGATGGCTCACCAGGACAAAGGCCGCTCCGGAATCATCCGCCAAGGCCCTGAAAAACCCTTCAAAGGCCTCCAGACCGCCGGCGGAAGCGCCGATGCCGACTATCGGGAACGAATTTTCGCGGTGAATTTCCGCGGGTTGTTTTTTAGATAGTGAAGGCGCCGGCAGTTTTGCCGGCTTTTCCTGATTTCGCTTTTTTCCTGGTGGCCATCTCATTTCCTCAACAAGTAATCTGCCTGCCATCGCCTTTCCGCCGAGCGGCTCCCCGTGCGAGGGAAGTGAAGCAAGTGGGAAAAGCGACGCTCCTGATCATGCACAGCGATATGTGGGGGCTTGCCCGCGGCTTCGAAGTACCACACCGTTTGACTATCTGGCGCAGGGAGTTCCGAAAAGCGGCAACGGATCGGTTGCCACATCAGGTTTTCGGGTCCGCAGTCTGCTCTGGTTCTCCTTTCCGCCGGGTCGCGTCAGGTGTTTCATGCCGCGAACCGCCGACTTCGCCTAAAAGTAGCTGAAACTGAAAGGGAATCATACCGATTTAAGCGGATCTTCATTATTTGTTTATCATTTAGTGAACCATTATGACAGTATCCTGAAAACAGTGATTGGAGTCAATTCCTTTGTGGACCGTTCCGGTTGACTCGTTATGAGCATATGCTTATAATAATAACAAAAGGAGAGAAGGAAAAATGGCGAGACCTCTAAACAGCAGAATGGTTGGGTGCCTGCCTGAATGCACCTACTTTAAACCGAAAGGTGTGCCGCAATCGTCACTGGAAGTCATTGTGCTCAGGGTCGATGAATTCGAAGCGATTCGTTTGGCCGATCATGAAGGGTTGTATCAGGACGAGGCGGCAAAGCGGATGAATGTCTCCCGGCAGACTTTCGGGAGGATCATTGAAAACGGCCACCGCAAGGTGGCGCAGGCACTTGTTAAAGGGCAGGCAATAAAAATCGAAGGAGGTGAATTTGAGATGACGGCAAAAAAATTCAGATGTTTGGAGTGTAAACACGAGTGGGAAGTTCCTTATGGTACCGGGAGGCCGGAAGCATGTCCGTCCTGTAGTGGAAACAATATCCACCGGGCGGCAGGCGATCAGGGCCGTGGCCGGAAAAGGCATGGAAAACAGGAGGGCGGAAATTGTCGGAGAAAAAAAGGACAATCGTGTGAAACAGGAGCATGATTGATGCTGGCGGGGCGGGAAGATGTGTTTTCGTCACAACCCGGCAGGATTGTCGCCGAAAAGACTCTTCCCCTCCGGCTGTGATTTACAAGGTAACAGGCAATGGATTCTGGAAACTCAGCGCAGAACTCCTGATCCTGAAAGTTCGTTGAGCATCCTGATCAGGTCCTGGAGGAGGCAAGGTTTGATGAAGGTCGGGAGGGCGCACAGTAACCCCGGAAGTTTGCCATAACCGGGTCATTTGAGCAGCCTCTTGCCGCCATTTCGGCTCTTTCCTGCTGGAGGCACACGGAGTTTTTCAAGGAGTGGTGAAAGAAAGGGCAGAAAAAAATTTGCCGGGCAGTGCGGCGGCACCTGTGCTCCCGGTTTTTTTTTACTTGATTTGCGGGGGGAATGATCAGGCGTTCCCTGTCCGAAGTTCCTTTTCTACGGCAGCGGGGACAGGTTCCCGGAAGGCTCGGTGGTGAAGTATTCTCCCATCAGCAGCCTGTTTTTCGGCGTGATCTCGCAGGGGATTTCCTGGGTGACGATCCGATAGCCGTGTGCCTGAAGCTTTATCGCCCGGACCGTGTCCACGGCCAGGGTTTTGTCCATCCAGCCGGCAAGGTCTCCGGTGGAGGATTCCCGCAGATCATGACAGCAGGGCAGGACCGCCACCCTCGCCCGTTGGGCAACGGCCCGGCCAATGATCAGGTCGGTCAGAGAGCCGCAGGCGTGGGCGGAGACCACCAGATCGTCCGGCAGAATGGCGACCTCTTCGAGCGGTACCTCCCGGTAGCTGATCCTGCTTGCCAGTCTTGGCCAGGTTGCAATCAGGGCGCCGGACAATTTCTCCGCGTTTGCCGGGATCCTGCTGTCCACCGCAACGGCGCACTCCGAGCTGTCATCGAGGATGAGCATCAGATGGGCCAATAGGCCGTGGCCGCAGGCGAGATCGAGAACCCTGCCGCCCCGATATCGCCGCCGCACCCTTTTCGCCATTTCCCAGGCTTCATGGAGTTCTTTCCGGGGCAGGGTTCCGGCCCGACAGACCGCCCGGGCAATCTGATCGAAAAGGGTATCTCCGGGAAATAAAGACTCCTGCTGCGGGGTCAGCCTGTTTTTCGAGGATTTTTTCATGGACCGTAAAGTACGTGGTTGGCTCTCTTTTGGCAAGCGATCCCGGGAAAACGGGGGATCATACTTCATGATTGCTGGTTACGGAGAAAGGACGATTTAATCATGACCCCTTTTCTGGTATGCTTTAAGAGGCCTCCGAAAAAAAACCAAAGGAAAGATATGCCTCGAGCCATTGTAACGATCCTGACTCTGATGTTCGCTCTTGTTTCCGCAGGAGTTACCGCCGAAGCCCATACCCTCCGTCTTGAGGATGGCAGGTATGTGACCCTGACGGAACTGGTCAGGGATCTGCTGGATGCGAGGGTGATCTTTATCGGTGAGAGCCACGACAACCTCTCGCATCACCGGGCTCAGCTGGAAATTATCCAGGCCTTGCGGAAGGCCGGAGTCGAGCCGGTCATCGGTCTGGAAATGTTCAGGGCGGACAGTCAGGAGACCCTTGACGGCTGGAGCAGCGGAAAGATCAGTCCCGGGAAGTTCAAGGCTGTTTTCAATGAAAACTGGAAATGGTGGGACAAGTATCGGGCAATTTTCGACTACGCCCGGAAATACCGAATACCGATGGTCGGGCTCAATCTGTCGCGGGAAATTACCGGCAAGGTGGCGCGGGAAGGGTTTCTTTCGCTTTCTGAAAACGAGGTGAAGAAACTGCCGGTTGTGCAATGTTTTGTCGATGACGCCTACCGGGATTACATGCGTCGAACCCTGCAGATGCACAATCTGGAAGGCAACGATTTTGAATACTTCTGCGAAGCGCAACTGTTGTGGGACAAGGTAATGGCAAAACACATCAGTGATTATCTGGCTGCGAATCCGAACAGGAAAATAGTGGTCCTGGCCGGCAGCGGACATGCCTGGAAGCACGGCATTCCCGAACAGCTCAAGAACAACGGCGAGATCGGCTGGCGGGTGATCCTGCCCGAGGTTCCCGGCCAGATCCAGCGCGATTCAGTGACCTTTGAAAATGCCGACTACCTGTTACTTGGGGTCAGGGAAGGAGCGTTTCATTGACTCCGGACGGTTATGAATAGTTGGAAAACAGGGCTCAATTATGCATCCGGCTTTTCTGTTAGAAGGGTTGCCCTGGCAAGTTGAGGTCGGCTCCTGCGCGCAGTTTCAAGCCGAGAGCGGCAACGACCTTCGGACTGGCAATTGACCGGATTGTACTGACGGATCTCCCGGGGAAAGTTTACTTCATCGAACCTTTCAATGTTTCAACCAAGGGATTTAACCCCGGCAACCGTTCCTGTGTTCCAATTTGCACCCCGCCAATCCAGATAATACCCTGGCATCAGCCGCAGAATATTTTTTGTTGACCGTCATTCAAACGTTTGTTTTAATTGGTCGTATGGTAAGGTCCGATTTTGCTAAGGAGAACCTTCATGCAGATCAGTGAACATCTTCATCTATTGAAAATACCTTTTCAGGTCCCGATCAGTCCGGAGATCAGGCTGGACCGCTTTGTCAATGTGCTGCTCGTTTTCGGCAAGGCTGAAACAGTTCTGGTTGACTCCGGTGTGGCCGGGGTGGCGGAGAGGATTTTTGCATATCTGGCGGAATTCGGTCGCACTCCTGAAAGCATCAAAAAACTTCTCCTGACCCATGCCCATCCCGATCATATCGGCGCGGCCCGAAGCGTTACCGGTGAAACCGACTGCCGGGTCTTCGCCCACCCGGCCGAGCAGGAATGGATCGAGAACACCGCACTTCAGGCCAAAGAGCGACCGGTTCCGGGATTTACGCAATTGGTCGAAGGTTCGATCTCGGTGGATCAGGTTCTGGCAGATGGGGACAGGATTGAAATTGAAGAAGGCCTCCAAATCGAAATTCTTCACACCCCCGGCCACTCACCCGGCTCGCTGACCCTGCATATTCCGGCAGATTCGGCCATTTTTACCGCCGATGCCTTGCCGATACCGGGAGACCTGCCTATCTTTACTGACTGGCATCAATCCATTGCGTCCATCAGGAAGATCGACACCACTCCGAACAGTGATCTGCTGCTCTCCTCATGGGCGGCTCAGGCCAGCGGAGCGGGTAAGGCAAAGGCAATATCCGCAAGCCTTGACTGGTTGGAGAAAATTAAAAAAAATGTCGGGGCAGCGGCCCTGGAAATGCTGGCCACAGCTGAGCCTCTGGCCCTGTGCCGAACGACCTGCGAAAGACTCAGGCTGCCGCCGGCGGCGGTAAACCCACTGGTCGCCCGCTCATTTGGCGCCTGCCTGGTGTAAAAGTGTTCTCATCAAGGAAACCGATATGACCCAAAGCGATACCAAGGAAACCATCCTCGACAAGGCCGAAGAGCTCTTTGCCGATAAGGGGTACAAGGGGACCTCGCTCAGGATGATCACCACTGCGGCCGAGGTGAATCTCGCAGCGGTCAATTACCATTTCGGCTCCAAGGAAGGGCTGATTGCCGCGGTGATCAGCCGGCGGATCGTTCCCTTGAATGAAGAGCGCTCCCGGCGGGTCAAGGAGGTGCTGGCGAAGGCCGGGGCGGCCGGGAGCAAACCCGTTACCGGTGCAGTGCTGCTCGCCTTTATCGAACCGACCCTGCGGCTTCCGGAATCGGCGCCGGGGGCGAGAAATTTCGTCACCCTGGTCGGACGCGCCCTGGCCGACAGCGATGAGACCGCCCGCCGCATCTTCATCCAGCACATGGGTCCGGCCATCGGGATTTTTCACGAAGCCCTGGCCCGGGCCCTTCCGGAGATGCCGCCCGATATCCTTTACTGGCGGCTCAACTTCGTAATCGGCGCCTTGAGCCATACCCTGCGCTGTATCGATAAATGCCCGATGGCGCTTGATTCCGCCGAACCGCGCAATTCCCGGCAACTGGTCGAACTGCTGCTGCCTTTTCTCACCGGCGGCATGGAGGCTCCGATATGAAAAGAATGATCCCCCTGTTCCTGATTGCCGCTTTCCTGCCCGGCTGCAGCGTCTATGACAGCAAACTTCCGGAGCTGCTCACCCCGCTGCCGGAGGCTTTTGTCGAGGGTGGCGACTGGCAGAACGCCCCTGACCCCGGCCGCTTCTGGGAACAGTTTAACGATCCGGACCTGAACGGGCTGGTTGAGGAGGCGCTGGAAAAGAATCTTTCGATCAGGCAGGCCCAGGCGCGTTACGAACAGTTTGCCGCCCAGCAGAAGATCAGTCGGGCGAGCCTGCTGCCTTTCCTGAATCTGACCGGCGGTATCGGGGCCGATGACCCGCTGACCGGGCCAGACGGCACCAGCATGCGGCTCTCGGCGGTGGCCGGTTATGAGCTTGATCTCTGGAACAAACTCGGTAGCGACCGGGACAAGGCCTCCTTCAACCTCCAGGCTTCTGCGGCCGATCTCAAGACCGCCATGATCAGTACCGCGGCCCAGGTTTCCGATCTCTATTTCCTCCTGATTGAGCAGCGGGCGCAACTGGAATTGAGTGACCGGATTATCGCGAGCCAGGCCGATACCCTGGCGCGGATGGAAAGCCGCTACGAAGCGGGCCTGGTTGCGGCCCTTGATGTCTATCAGGCCCGGCAGAACATCCTGGCCGCGCGGGCCGCGAAGCCTCCCTCCCAGACCAGGCTGGCCAAAGGGACCCATGCCCTGGCCGCCTTACTCGGCCGTTTCCCAGATCCGGAACTGGGCGGCAGCAAGTCTGAGCTTTTGAAACTTGACGATGAGATCCTGCCGGGAATTCCTTCCGAACTGCTCACCCGCCGCCCGGATATCGAGGCGGCCCTGGCGAGACTGAAGGCCCGTGATGCCGAAGTGGCGGCGGCCGCCGCCGAGCGCTTTCCCGCCTTCAACCTGACGGCGGTGCTCGGGACCGGACGGCTCGATTATGTGACGGTCCTTTCCGACACCTTCTGGAGCCTGCTTCTGGAGGTGGTGCAGCCGGTGTTTGATAATGGCCGCCGCCGGGCCGAGATCGACAGGCGGCAGGCGGTGATGGAAGAGGAGCTGGCCCGTTACCATCAGGTGGTGATCGCGGCGGTCCAGGAGGTCGAAGACGCCATTGTTTCCTACCGGAACGGGCTTGCGCAGCTGCAGCTTCTCGAGGAGCGGCATGTCGCCACCACCGATACTCTGCGGCTGGCCGAGGACCAGTATTTCGAGGGGCTGACCGAGTACCTGTCGGTCCTCACCGCCCAGGTCAACCACTTCACCGTCCAGCAGCAGCTGTTGAGCAGCCGCCGGCAATTGCTCAGCGACCGGATCAGCCTCTATCGGGCCCTCGGCGGCGACTGGATGGGGAAAAGTGAAGAGTTGAAAGTGAAAAGTGAGGAGTTGGGGAAATGAAGCCGGAAGCCAGGAGCCAGAAGGTTTAAACTCAACTTTCTGACTTGTCTTATGGTGTTGATTTGCTGTTGTAAATTAATTGAGAGACATGGTGGCATTCCATTATGAGAATTCAGAAGCCAGAATTCAGGAGCCAGAATGACTGATTTTAAAGCTTTTCTCCTGGATTCTGACTTCTGAAGAATATTTCATGACAAAGAGCGAAACAATGAACCGGAGAAGAGATCAACATCCGCTCCAAACAAACGGTGAGAAAAAATGAGTGCCCGAGAGAAAATAGTCAAAATTGGCCTGCCTTTCATCATCCTGATCGCGGTTGGATTCATCATGGCGCAGATGATCAAAAGCCGGAAAAGTCCGGAAAGGATCGAAAAGGTAGATCGCGGGGCGCTGGTGGAATTTATGGTTGCGGAAAAATCAAACCGCCAGGTGACCATTCATTCCACCGGTATTGTCCAGCCCCGCCAGGAAATCACGATCGCTCCGCAGGTGAACGGCAACGTCACCGAGGTTTCGGACCGCTTCATCGCCGGCGGCTTTTTCAGAAAGGGTGAGTCCCTTTTCAAGGTCGAGACCATTGACTATGAGCTGGCCCTGGAACAGGCCCGCGCCAATCTTGCCAAACGGGAGTATGAGCTGAGTTCGGTTGAGTCAAAGGCCCGGATTGCCCGTCAGGAATGGGAGCGAATGAACAGAGACCAGAGTGTGCCTCCCAACTCGCTCGCTCTGTATGAGCCGCAACTGAAAGATGCCAAGGCCAACCTGGCTTCGGCCCAGGCTGCCCTGCAGCAGGCCGAACTGAATCTGGCCCGAACCACGATTACCGCCCCCTTCAACTGCGTGGTCCGTACAGAAAGCATTGATAAAGGGCAATATGTCCGGGCCGGCAACGGGGTAGCGGTCATTGCCGGTACCGATACCGCCGAGGTGGTGGTCCCCGTCGAGCTGAACGATCTGCAATGGCTTGAAGTTCCGGCGCCGGGCAACAGGGGCGAAAGCTCACCGGCCGAGGTCAGGCTGAACAGCGCCGGCATTACCTACTCATGGCCGGGCGTGATCGACCGGCTGCTGGCCGAGGTTGACTCCCAGGGGAGAATGGCCCGGATGGTCGTTTCGATTAACGACCCTTACCTGTTGCGGACGCCTGAAACGGGCAACAGCCCGGTTGCGGCCATCGGCAGCTTCGTTAATATCACCTTCAAGGGCCGGGTCATGGCGGATGTTTTCGCCATTCCGCGCCAGGCACTGCGTGACGACAGTACGGTCTGGATCATGGGCCCGGAAAATCTCCTGCGGATCAGGCCCGTCACCACCGTCCGGCTGGAGAGGGATGCAGTTTTTGTCAACGGTGGTCTTGAACCCGGTGAACGGGTGGTCCTCACCAATCTGACCGGGGCCGCCAACGGGATGAAGCTGCGCGCCGTCGAGAAGGGAGAGCGACCATGAACAACTGGATCGGCTGGATGGCCAAAAATCACGTGGCCGCCAATCTGCTGATGATGATTTTTATTGTCGGCGGTCTCTTCATGGGCTTTCAGGTCAAGCAGGAGGTCTTCCCCGAGATCGAGCTGGACTGGATTTCGACCACCGTGGTCTATCCCGGCGCGAGCCCCGATGAGGTGGAGGAGGGGATCATCCTCCAGGTTGAGGAAGCGATCAGCTCCATCGACGGGATCGATGAGATCAAGTCGGTGGCCGCCGAAGGAGCGGGGACCGTGAATGCCAAGGTCCGCTCAGGCGAGGACGCCGACCTGATCCTTCAGGATATCAAGAACGAAGTGGACCGGATTACCACCTTTCCCGGCGAGGCGGAAAAACCGATCGTCGCCAAGATCGTCAACCGCCGGGAAGTGATTTCGGTGGTGGTTTACGGCAATGCTCCGGAACGGTCTTTACGGGAACAGGCCGAAGCGGTCCGGGACGAACTGCTGGCCATGCCGCAGATTACCCAGGCCGAGCTCTCCGGCGTACGCCCCTATGAGATCTCGATCGAGATTTCCGAGAGCAACCTGCGCCGCTATAACCTGACCTTGACCAGAGTCGCCCAGATTATCCGCCAGACCTCGCTCGATCTGCCTGCCGGCTCTTTGAAAACCGAGAGTGGCGAGATCCTGGTCCGGACCAAGGAAAAACGTTATACCGAACAGGGATACGGCGAGATACCGGTGGTGGTCAACCAGGACGGCACTGAGGTGCTTTTAAAGGACATCGCGGTGATCAACGACGGTTTTGAGGAGACCGATGAATTTGGCCGTTTCGACGACCAGCCGGCCGCGATGGTCAAGGTGTTCCGGGTCGGTGACCAGAAACCGACCGTTATCTCCGATCTGGTCTACAAGTATGTGCAGGAAAAGTCTGCCACCATGCCGGAATCGGTCAAGATCTCCACCTGGTACGATACCTCGGAGATCTTCAGGAGCCGGATGAACCTCCTGATCAAGAACGCCTGTTTCGGGCTGGTCATGGTCTTTCTGGTCCTCTCCCTCTTTCTGCAGATGCGCCTTGCCCTCTGGGTCATGCTCGGGATCCCGATCTCCTTTCTCGGCGCCCTGTTCCTGATGCCGGCAACCGGGGTCTCGATCAACATGATCTCGCTCTTCGCCTTTATCATGGCCCTGGGTATCGTGGTGGATGACGCGATCGTTGTCGGGGAGAACGTTTACGAACACCGGCAGCAGGGGAAATCACACCTGCAGGCCGCCATCGACGGTGCCCGGGAGGTGGGGGTGCCGGTGGTCTTTTCGATCCTCACCTCGGTGGCCGCCTTCGTACCGCTGATCTATGTCACTGGGACCATGGGCAAGTTCATCAAGGTGATCCCGATCGTGGTCATCAGTATCCTTGTGATCTCGCTGGTCGAGTCCCTCTTCGTCCTGCCCGCCCATCTGTCATTGGGGGGAGGCAAGGGAGAGGAGGAGTGCCCGGAGGATCAGGAGCAGAAAGGAATCTTCTGCCGGATGCGCCATAAGTTTGCCATCTTTCTCGACTGGTTGATCAATGTCCATTACCGGGATTTCCTGAACCTCTGTATCCGTTATCGCTATGTGACCTTCGCCGTGGCCATCGGGTTGCTGCTGCTGGCGATCGGCACCGTTAAAGGCGGCATCGTCAAATTCCGCTTCATGCCGCTGGTGGAAGGGGACCGGATCACCGTCAATATCGAGATGCCCCGCGGCACCCTGGTCGCGGAAACCGCCAAGGTCCAGGAAATCCTCCTCGAAAAGGCGCGGGAGACCGTGGCTTATTTCGACAAAATCGACCCTTCCGAACGGTCGATCATGCGCCATCTCTATTCGGTTTCCGGCGGCACCGTCGCCCGGGGCGGACCGGCGGGTGGCGGCTCGGCATCGGCCCCGCAT